>CAWVZA010000041.1:0-18634 GCA_963934545.1 uncultured Sulfitobacter sp. | reverse complement strand
CCGATATCCATTCGAGCGGACCGTGTATTTCCTGCATGCCCGTAAAGATATTGGGGCATGGCAGCCCAAGCTCGGTCAGGCGCGAGCCGTCGGTGCCACCCCTGATGGGCACCGACACGGGCTCCAGCCCCGCATCGCGCACGGCGGCGTGGGCCAGATGCACAGGCGTCATGTCTTTCTCCAGCCAATAGCGCATGTTGCGGTATTGGGGCGTGATCTCGCAGGTTATCTTGGCGCGCGGCTCTGACAGAGCGACCAACTCACACACGGAGCGGAGGATTTCGCCCTTTTTGGTTAGGCCGTCGCGCTCGAAATCGCGCAGGATAAAGCCGATGCGGGTTTGAGCGGCATCGCCGCTGATGTCAGTGGCGTGGATAAAGCCTTGGGCGCCGCTGGTCGTCTCTGGCGTCATGGTTTTCTGGGGCAACGTGTCGATCACACGGGCGGCCAAATGTATGGCGTTCACGAGCTTGTTCTTGGCCCAACCGGGATGGATGGAGACGCCTGTAATGGTGACAATACCGCGATCAGCCGAGAAAGCCTCATGCTCGCCTTCGCCCGGTTTGGAGCCGTCGAATGTGTAGGCAAAGTCACAGGCCATGTCCGCAGGCAGGCGCGGATCAAAGCCGCGGCCGATTTCCTCATCCGGTGTAAAGGCGAGGCGCAGTTTGCCGTGGGGGATTTCGGGATGGGCCAGCAGGTGTTTAGCCGCTGTCATGATGATCGCCACGCCCGCCTTGTCATCGCCGCCCAGCAGGGTTTTGCCAGAAGCGGTGATCAGGTCATGGCCCACGCAGTCAGCCAGATGCGATGAGATGTCAGGGCCGAGGCGCCGATCAGGCGCATCGGGGAGTGTGATATCGCCGCCATTATACCCCTGGATCAAGCGCGGCTTTACACCCGTGGCATTGAATTGCGGCGTGGTGTCCACATGGGCGCACAAGCCAATCATCGGCCCCTCAACGGTTGCAGGCACAGTGGCCAGTACCGCACCTTAATCTGTCAGCTCGACATCTTGCGCGCCCATCTCCTCAAGCTCGGCCACCAACATGCGGCTCAGATCAAGCTGGCAGGCGGTGGAGGGCTGGCTGGGGCTGCTCTCGTCGGATTGTGTGTCCACGGCGGCATAGCGCATCAGGCGTTCGGCAAGCTCGGAATCGTAAGGTGTGCGCATGGAGCGGCTCCTGTTGTGGCGTTTTGTGCAATCGTTGTCAGAGGGGCGCGGGTGTCAAGCAGTGCTGTTCTCGTCCACCACAAATAATTGTCCCAGCAGGGCGGCACGGGCCACAGCCTGTGCAGTGGTTTCCACGTCCAGCGCGTCGCGTGCACCGCGCAGATATTTCTCGACTGTGGCAACGGAGAGTTCCGTGAGCACAGCAACGTCTTGCATGGATTTGCCATCTGCGATCCATTCAAGCATTTCGCGTTGGCACGGGCGCAGCGGGTTGCGTTTGGAGGGCAGTGGCATGCGGGCGATGTTCAGATGGGCTGCGATGCACATGGCCTCGATCTCTGCACCATGATCGGCCCAGAGTGCATCCATCTGCGCTTGGGACCAGTCGCGTTGCCCCATCATCCCCAAGCCTCGTTTGAGGCGGGTCGTATCGGAGGGAAAGCTAAGCAAGTATCCCGCAGGCTGGCCCGCCGCGCCCAGCTCTTCCAAAAAGCGTTGCTCGCTTTCTGGCAAACGCCCTGCTTGTGCTTCTTCTAAGAACCAGCCCCATGAGACGGCACCATTGTTCTCAGCCATCCAGCGGTAGTGGGGCGAGCGGCGGTAGAGGCCTGTCTCAATGTAGTCTGTGAAATCCTGCGAGCCTAACGTCGACAGGAACAAGATATCGTGCAAATCCCCCAATGACATGCCGTAACGTGAGCGGGTCAGGCCATAACGCACTGCCGCAATGCCGAAAAAGCCCAAACCTTCCAACAAAAGTGACCAAACCTCGCTGTAAGATGTACCTTTGAGAATGCGAGTCGTTTGGCGCATGAGTGTCGCCTGATTGGGCGCTTGGGTCGCGGCTTGCATCTCTGCCACTCCTGACGCTCCTAATTGTTTTGCAGTGTAGAGTGGCACGGGGCCGCCTGTCCAGCCGCTCCCCTCGTAGATCGCAGCGCAAAAAAATCAAAACAACAACATGTTATCTCTGCGGCTTGAACCAAGAGGCTACGGAAAGCGTAACCTCTCCGACATGCACAACCGCATGCGTTCAATTTTAGGGGATCGTCTGATGATCAAACAAATATGTACCGCCGCCGCTTTTGCAACAACTCTTGGCATGGCATCCACTGCCAACGCCGATAACATCGTTGAGATTACTTCCGCTGACGCACGCTTCTCCACGCTCGTCGCGGCTGTGTCTGCCGCCGGTTTGGCCGAGACGCTGCAGGGTGCGGGACCGTTTACCGTCTATGCGCCCCTGAACGATGCATTTGCGGCCCTGCCCGAGGGTACGGTTGAAACCCTGCTCAAGCCCGAAAACAAAGGTCAGCTGACCGATATCCTGCTCTACCACGTGGGTGATCGCAATTTGCCTGCCGAAGCGATCCCCGCAGGCTCCACGTATTTCAAACCCATTAACACTGCGGAGCGTTTGTGCATCACCAAGAACGCTTCAGGTGTGAGCATCGCGGATGGCACGGGCGACACAGCGACAGTCGTTGTAGCAAATATCAAAGCCGACAACGGTGTGATCCATGTGATCGACAAATTGCTACTTCCAGGCACGCGTCCAGCCTGCCACTGAATACAGTCAGGCTGAAATATCCAAGGCCTTGCCTCATCGGCAGGGCCTTTTGCATGTGCGCCCCTTGAAAAAACGACCCCTATGGGCGATGTGTCATGAAACCTACAGGAGCACGCACGATGGCATTGCCGATCAGAGACCAGATGAAGTATTGGGGCGTCGCCACGGCAATATTCTTGGTCGTTATGTGGTTCATGGGTGATGTCTTTCTGCCCTTTATATTGGGGAGTGCAATTGCCTACTTTCTCGATCCTGTGGCCGACCGCCTTGAAACGATGGGCCTGACGCGGGCCATGTCGACGGCGGTCATTACAGTAATTGCAATCTTGGTGTTTGTGATTATGGCGCTCTTGGTCATTCCGACCCTCGTGGCACAGGCCGTGAACCTGTTCGAGATTGCGCCCGATCTGACAAAACGTCTCAGCCTTTGGGTGACCGAGCGTTTCCCATCGCTGCTGGAAGAAGGCTCGACCCTGCAAACCTCCATCGACTCGCTCGGGACCATGGTCAAGGAACGTGGTGGTGAGCTTTTGAACACGGCGCTGAGTTCGGCTGCAGGCATTATCAATATCATCATGCTGTTTGTCATCGTGCCTGTGGTGGCGGTCTATATGCTGCTGGATTGGGACCGTATGATTGCCCATATTGACGGGCTGCTGCCACGCGACCATGCACCTGTCATCCGCCGTCTGGCGCGCGATATAGACAAGACACTGGCCTCTTTTGTTCGCGGGATGGGAACAGTTTGTCTATTTTTAGGGACATACTACGCCATCGCATTGATGCTAGTGGGGTTACAGTTCGGGCTGGTCGTCGGCTTCATTGCGGGGCTGGTGACGTTCATCCCCTATCTCGGTGCGCTGATTGGCGGCGCATTGGCATTGGGTCTGGCCTTGTTTCAATTCTGGGGCGACTGGGTGGCGATCGGGCTGGTCGCAGGAATTTTTGTGATCGGTCAGGTGATTGAGGGCAATGTGCTCACGCCCAAGCTGGTCGGCAACTCCGTGGGTTTGCACCCTGTGTGGCTGATACTGTCGCTGTCGGTCTTCGGTACGCTTTTCGGGTTTGTGGGTATGCTGGTCGCCGTTCCTGTGGCGGCATCACTTGGCGTGATCGCGCGGTTTGCTGTCGGACAGTATCAGGACAGCCTGCTGTACCGCGGTACGGAGCAGCCACACACAACCTTCACTGAGAAGTCTGAGTAAGATGGCCGTACAACTGGGATTTGACTTGCCTGTGCGCACAGCGCGAGGGCGGGATGATTTTCTGGTCGCCCCCTCCAATGCGATGGCTGTGGCGATGATCGAGAATTGGCGCAACTGGTCAAGGGCCAAGATGGTGCTGAGCGGGCCTGTTGGCGCAGGCAAAACCCATCTTACCCATGTCTGGGCTGATGCCGCTCAAGCTAAGATCATAAGCGCCACTGAATTGCGCAGTGATGATGTTCCAGCATTGGCGCAAACCAATGTGGCAGTTGAGGATATCTCCAAGATTGCGGGGGATGCTGAGGCGCAGACCGCGCTCTTTCATCTACATAATATGGTACTGGCCGAGGGGCATACGCTGTTGCTCACAGGGACGGGACCAGTCGCGCACTGGGGCTTGCAACTCCCCGATCTGATGAGCCGCTTGCAAGGCGCGATGGAGACCACGATTGACGCGCCCGACGATGCCCTGCTCGCGGCGGTGCTGGTTAAGTTATTGGCGGACCGGCAGCTTATGCCCCCACCTGATGTGATCCCTTACTTGCTCAAGCGCATGGACCGCTCCTTTGCAGCAGCAAACAGTATCGTGGCAGCGCTGGACCATCAAAGCCTTGTGCTCAAACGCCCCATTACGCGGGCATTGGCAGCGCAAGTGCTGGACAATGACACCCAAGGCACGCGATAGTTGTCCAACCCCGTCTTATTGCTGTAACAATCCTGTGGGATAGCTTTGTCTATGTCTGATGCCGATTTCCTCACTGCACCCTTTGATTTGCCTGTTGATCTGCCCAATCTGGACCTGACAGGTCCAGGGCGGTTTCAGAACCGTGAGTTAAGCTGGCTCGGCTTTAATTGGCGCGTGGTGGAAGAGGCCGAGAACACGCGCGTCCCACTGTTGGAGCGGCTGCGGTTTTTGTCGATCTCGGCAGATAACCTTGATGAATTCTATACTGTGCGCGTTGCGGGCCTGCGCGAGCTGGCCCAAGCGGGCAATACCACCCCTGCCGCAGATGGGCTAACACCCGCTGAACAATTGGTGCTGATCAACCGAGATGCCCGTGCCCTTATGCTACGCCAACAGGCGGTTCTGGTGGATTTGCTCCACGAGTTGGACGCCCAAAACATCATGCTCGAAGGACCAAATGACCTGAGCAAAGACGATCTCAAAGCCCTTGATGGTATCTTTCTCAATCAGGTATTTGCCGTTTTATCTCCGCTGGCGATTGACCCCGCACACCCCTTTCCGTTCCTGCCCAACACCGGATTTGCCCTTGCCGTACAGCTGGAACGGGTGAGTGACAAAAAGCCCCTACAGGCGCTTTTGCCAATCCCCGCGCAGATCGACCGCTTTGTCACCCTGCCAGCGCCTGAGGGATGCAAACGCTATCTGCCGCTCGAAGAGTTGCTGGTTCTGAAAATCCCCGACCTGTTTCCGGGCTACAAGCTCAAGACTCATTTTGAATTTCGCGTATTGCGCGACAGCGATCTGGAGGTCGAAGACGAGGCAGAGGACCTTGTCCGTGAATTCGAAGTCGCCCTCAAACGCCGCCGCCGTGGCGAAGTGGTGCGCATGACCCATTCAGCAGGTGCGCCCGCCAAGCTGCTCGCCACCATCATGAGCGAGCTTGGTGCAAAACCGATGGACGTGATCGAGATTGACGGCATCATCGGAATTGATGACTTATCGCAGCTGGTTACGGACGAACGTCCTGATTTATTGTGGCCACAGTTCACCCCCCGCATCCCCGAGCGGGTAACAGACCACGATGGCGATATGTTCAGGTCCATTCGATCAAAAGACATGCTGCTGCACCATCCATACGAGACATTCGACATGGTGGTGCGTTTTTTGCAGCAGGCTGCGCGTGATCCGAATGTGGTGGCGATCAAACAGACCCTCTACCGCACGTCGCGCGACAGCCCGATTGTAGAGGCCTTGTGTGAAGCGGCGGAAGGCGGGAAGTCTGTGACTGCGCTTATCGAGCTCAAAGCGCGGTTTGACGAAGCGGCCAACATTCGCCAGTCGCGGCGGTTGGAGCGCGCAGGCGCGCATGTGGTCTACGGCTTTATCGACCTTAAAACCCACGCCAAAATCTCGACTGTTGTGCGGCGTGAGGGTGACGAGCTGGTCACCTATACGCATTACGGGACAGGTAACTATCATCCCATCACAGCACGGATTTACACTGATCTGTCCCTCTTCACCTGCGACAAGAAGCTGGGGCGCGATGCGACCAAAGTATTCAACTACCTATCGGGCTATGCGCAGCCTGCCCATCTCGACAATCTCGCAATCTCACCGATCACGCTCAAGCCGCGCTTGCTGGCCATGATTGCAGCGGAGGCCGCACATGCACAGGCGGGCAAACCTGCGGTAATTTGGGCCAAAATGAATAGTCTGGTGGACGACGAAGTAATTGACGCGCTCTATGCCGCATCAAATGCGGGTGTGGAGATTAGCCTAGTGATCCGTGGCATTTGTGCGCTGCGCCCTGGCGTGCGGGGGCTGTCAGAGAACATACGTGTGAAGTCGATTGTCGGGCGTTTTCTAGAGCACAGCCGCATCGTCTGCTTTGGAAATGGTCACGGACTGCCCCATAAAAAGGCACGCGTGTTTATGTCCTCTGCCGACTGGATGGGCCGCAATTTGAACCGCCGTGTAGAGACACTTATCGAGATAGAGAACGCCACTGTGAAGGCACAGATCACCAGTCAGATCATGACCGCAAACCTTGCCGATATAGCACAAAGCTGGGTCATGGCGCCTGATGGCAGTTTTCACCGCCCCCCCCTGCCAGAGGGGCAGTTCGCCTTTAGCTGCCACCGCTTTTTCATGGAAAATCCGTCGCTTTCTGGGCGCGGCACTGCGGGCGCATCTGATGTGCCAAAGCTGACACATACCAAAGACTGATCTATTGCCTGATAGCCTTTTACTGACGATAGGTTAACGATTGACGTAGAGCAGGGTATGGGCCACCCTTTCCCAAATTTCCGCCTCACCTGCTGGAGCGCGCATGGCTGATCCCACCCAAACGACACCCATTGTTCCCGAGACTGGCGTTGCCGATCTGGGGCTATTCGGCAAACCGCTGTTCCAAGACCCCGGCGCTCGGGCATTACGCCGCGTAGGCGTTGTTGATGTCGGCTCCAACTCGGTGCGAATGGTGGTGTTTGACGGTGCGGCACGATCCCCTGCCTATTTCTACAACGAGAAAATCATGTGTGCCTTGGGCGCGGGAATGGCTGACACGGGACATTTGTCGCCTGAAGGGCGCGTGCGTGCGCTCTCGGCGATGCACAGGTTTGCAAAGCTGGCCGAGGGGATGGGCCTGTCAGAAATGACTGTAGTGGCGACGGCGGCTGTGCGAGATGCCTCCGACGGGCGTGCATTTTGTGAGGAAGTACGTGCCGAGACAGGGCTAAAAATCTGGGTCATCGACGGGGAGGAAGAAGCGCGGCTCTCAGCGCAAGGTGTTCTGCTCGGCTGGCCCGGCGCTTACGGTTTGGTCTGCGACATCGGCGGATCATCGCTGGAATTGGCTGAAATTTCGGGCGGGCGTGTTGGCAAGCGGGTGACGTCATCATTGGGGCCGCTCAAGTTGCGCGATATCAAAGGCGGCGCAAAGGCGCGCAACGCTCACATCAAGAAAACCATGCAAGCGCTGGCGGAAAAAATGGGCAGCCAGCGGGACCGCCTATTCCTTATCGGCGGCTCGTGGCGGGCGATTGCGCGGATTGATATGATCAGGCGCGGATATCCACTGCATGTATTGCACGAATACCGCATGACGCGCCAATCCGTGCGCGACACTGTCGAGTATATCCGCACGAATGATCTCGAAGAATTGCGCGTGCTTGCGGGCGTTTCCTCCGCGCGGGCCTCGCTGGTGCCTTATGCCTGCGAAGCCCTCACCCGTCTGGTCAAAACGTTCAAACCCAAAGATATCGCGATCTCCAGCTACGGCATCCGCGAAGGGATGCTGTACGAGCAAATGCCGCAACGCCTGCGCGACCGTGACCCGTTGATCGAGGCCTGTCGCTTTGCCGAGGATAAGGATGCCCGATCCCCCGGCTTTGGTCGCATGCTCTACAACTTCATATTGCCGCTCTATAAATCCGCGCCAGAGCCACGCAAACGCCTGATCAAAGCGGCCTGTCTGCTGCACGACGTGAGTTGGCGCGCGCATCCCGATTACCGTGCAGAGGTCTGTTTTGACAATGCAACGCGGGCAAATTTGGGCGGGCTAAAACACTCCGAACGTATCTTTATGGGGCTAGCCCTCATGCACCGCTATTCCAACAAAAGCGAGAACGCGCGCTTCTCCGATCTGTTTGATATGGTCGATGCGCAGACCCGTGCAGAGGCAGAAATTTTGGGCAAGGCCATGCGCTTTGGTGCGATGCTGTGGATGGACAAAGTGGCGGAGTTGGGCGAAATGCGCTGGTTTCCAAAGAAAAAAGAGCTGCATCTGCGTTTGAGTGTGGAGATGATGCCGCTCTTTGGTGAAGTTGCCGAGGCGCGGTTTAACTCGCTCGCATCGTCACTCGAAGCACAGGCGATTGTGACCACCGCGAAGCGTTAGAGATCGATTTGGGGCATCTGCTCCTCTGGGGTGAGTTCCGGAGCCTCGGGCTTGCGGCGGATAAGGATGTCGCCGTTGGGCTGAATCTCTGGCGCGGCGTACACACTCCAATCCTCGACTTCTTCCAGCATAGTGAGCAGCTTTGGACCCACCTCACTGACGAAGTCTTGGAGGGCGGGACCTGCCTCCTCCATCAGCTTGGTCATTTCGTCCATCGCAGGGGCCATTTCCTGCAACAATCCTTCAAAGAAGAGCTGTGCGCCACGCTCCCTCAGCGTCGGCCCCTCCTCCTGCGCCATAAGCGGCGAAGTGAGCAATAAGGAGATAAGCGAGACGACGATAATCTGTTTCATACCCCAAACATAGGGAGCATTGGTCAAAATTCCAAATTACAGATCAATATCAAGCGTGACAGGAAAATGATCCGAGGCCGTAACAAGTGCATCGCGTAACGCAGGATCGGCCCAACACATCGGATCATCCAGCGGATGCCAAATGCGCCAGTGCGGGTTTTTGAGGCGCAAGGCAGGACAAACCATGATGTAATCAAGCAATGCTTGTAAAAATCGTTTATCTTCGTGAATCCAGAACCGCGACGTGGTGGGCATCGCTCCTAACCGCTGGCCCAATGCGCGGGAGGCGTGCGGGTCAAACAGGGGATGCTTCCCCCCTGCACCAAGGATAACTTCGACAGAGGAACGGCCAAAGAGGTCCTCGAAAACGTTCAAGCCCGGACCATCGTTGAGATCACCCATAAGCATCAGCGGCGCGCCTGTTGCGACCCCTTCATCAATGCGCCTGCGCAACCAGACGGCTTGGGCCAATTGCTTGCGACGGTTGGCAATCGAAATTTGCATGGCATGGGCATCGTCGCGTGCGCCATGCGGTGCCTTGGATTTCAGATGTGCGCCGATCATGCGGAACTCAAAGCCTGAAGCGGTTTTGAGGGCCAGTTCCAGCGGTGGCTTCGAGAACACAACCTTGTCCTCGGTGGCGTCGATATCAAGGTCGATGCGCAGGATGCCGTCAAAACGCGGAGCACCGTAGCACCCTCTGGGCCCGTCTCCACACCTAGGGGCGCGTGCTGAACGATTAGGACATCAGGAGCATAGAGCAGAGCGATTTCCTGTTGGGTATCGTTGGCAAAGCCCATGAGAGCCTTGCGCGCACGCAGATCAAAATGGTTCGCAAAATTCTCAAGCGCAGTGATCGTGCTGCGCTTGCGGCCTGTGTCAGGGGCCTCAATCACCATAACCGCATCAGCGTCAATCGCTTGGAACACCTGCCCCACTGCGGCGGTTTGGTCTGCGCGGGTGACGTCCCATCGGCCTGACCAACCACCATCGTTTCGCAACTGATCGTTGTTATCAAAAAGATTGGCGAACCATTCGACGTTATAAGTTGCAATGCGCACTATGCGGCCTTGCCCGAAAGAGTTTCCCAAGCGCGGTTGATGTCGATGATGCGTTTCTCGGCCATTTTCACCGCTTCTTCGGGCAACCCGCGTGCCATAAGCGCATCAGGGTGATTGGCGCGCACCAGCTTGCGCCACGCAGCACGAGCTTCCTCGCGGGTGGCGTTTTGGGCAATTCCCAGAACAGTATGAGGCAAGGGAGAACTGTTGGGTACGAAACGCGCACGCAATGTCTCGAACACACCTTCAGGCAGAGCAAAGATGTCAGCTACTTCTTCAAGAAACGCATTCTCGTTCGGGTGATAGATGCCATCTGCCATTGCGATGTGGAACAGCCCTTCCATCAGATCGCACAGGATCGTCGCGTCTTCGCCAAACATACTTTTTATACGCCGAGCATAATCGTCAAAGCCAGCAACATCGGTACGAGCAAGGTTGAAAACTCTGGCGGCTCCCGCGGCATCGGCATCAGCGATCTGGAACACTTCACGAAACGCAGTGACTTCGTCGCGGGTCACCTGCCCGTCCGCTTTCGCCATTTTCGCACCAAGGGCTACGACAGCAATCGTGAAGGCGACGGAGCGTTCGGGCCCTGTGCGCAAACGGTCAAATACAGCAGATAGCCCTTCGCCAGATGCAAGAGCAGAAAGAGCCTCGGATATGCGGGTCCAGATTGACATGAGGATACCTTACCCTGCGTGCGATCAATTGTCAGGGGGCGGTGAGTGTCCTGCTCATCAAGATCAGGTCATGCCAACGCCCCATTTTGCGCCCTACCTGTGGTAAATGGCCGGTCTTTGCAAACCCCAATCGCTCATGGAATGCTACAGCGGCGTTATTTTCGCCTCCGATGGCCGCGATCATAACATGGATACCTTGGCTGCGTGCTTGGTCGACAGCAGCATCCATCAATGCACGGCCTGTGCCTTTGCCGCGGGTGGATGTGATGATACTGTGCTCGGCCGTGTGCACGTAGCCCGGTCCTGCGCGGAAAGAGCCCCATGTTATAAAGCATGCACAGGTGCCGTTACGGTCAGCAACGAGGAAGGCATAACGGCGGCTGTGGAGCAATGCAGCGAGATCGGCTGCACTTTTTTTCTGCGTGGTAAAGGTGGCGGTTGTGTCACGGATCACCGCGTTCCAAAGTGCGCCGATCTGCGCAAGATCCGCCTGCCGTGCCGCGCGGATCAGCACAGGGTGGCAGTGCCGTTCGGTGTCGTGAATGTCGCTGTCAGTTTGGCCGCACCTACAGAGAATGTAATGCGTTTGTCGGCGAGTATCGGCGCGAGCAGTGCGCCCAAAGCTGGGGCCTGCGGGTGCGAAATCTCAAGGGAAGCTATACCACAGCCCTGTTGCGTCAGGCGCGGAGCAGGATGGGCATCGCCGACCCATTGGATCAGTGCAGGCGCGCAGTTGTCATAAGGCAGCAGACCCGATTGCGGCACAGCCATACGCCAGCATAGGTCTCCACGTTGCAGATCGACGGGTGTGCCGAACCCCTCGGGCAGTTGCGCCAGTGTGGCGTCGAGATCATCACAACGGCAAATCCAATTCGTCAGGCGTGGACCGCCCGAGAAACTATCAAGATCGAACCAGCGCGGGCGGTCAGGCTGCGGCGCGTCCGGATTGATCGCAATGGCCTCTAGGTAGAGATGATCTGCAAGCCCTAGAAGCGTATTGTGGGTATGAAAAATCGCATGCTCGCCACCCTGCTGCAAAGCCATGCCAAGGGCGGTTTCCACATGGGCAGTTGCCGCCGCGAGGGTCTCCCCCGCGACTGCGATGTGGTCAAAGGTGATCATGTGCGTGTCGCACGGATCAGTTTCAGAATATCTTGAGCCGCGTTCGGGATGTTTGTACCCGGACCAAAGATCGCTTTTACGCCAGCGTCATAAAGGAACTGGTAGTCCTGCTGCGGGATTACGCCGCCACAGATCACAAGGATATCCTCCGCACCTGCGTCTTTCAGCGCTTTGACAAGTTGTGGTGCGAGGGTCTTGTGTCCCGCCGCCTGAGAGCTGATCCCAATGACATGCACATCATTGTCGACAGCATCTTGTGCGGCTTCAGCAGGGGTTTGAAACAGCGGACCAACATCAACGTCGAAGCCGATGTCAGCAAAAGCGGTTGCGATGACTTTGGCGCCTCGGTCATGCCCATCTTGGCCCATTTTAACGACCAACATGCGTGGGCGGCGACCTTCATCCTCGGCGAAGTCTTCAACTGATTTCTGGATCGCGGCAAAGCCTTCGTCGCCCTCATAGGCAGCCCCATAAACCCCTGCGAGGGTTTTGACTTCAGCGCGGTGGCGGCCGAATTCTTCTTCCATGGCCATGCTGATTTCTCCGACGGTGGCACGGGCACGGGCGGCTTCAATGGCTGCTTCCAGCAGGTTACCACCCTCTTTTGCGCGGCGCGACAACTCGAATAGCGTGTGTTCAACATCGCCCTGACTACGGGTGGCGCGGATGCTCTCAAGACGCTTGATCTGGCTGTCGCGCACGGCGACATTGTCCACATCCATGATGTCGATCGCGTCCTCCGCCTCACGGCGGTACTTGTTCACGCCTACGATGACATCAGTACCACGGTCTTGGCCCGCTTGGCGTTGTGCGGCGGCTTCTTCAATCCGCAGCTTAGGCATGCCAGTGGCAACGGCTTTGGTCATGCCGCCCAATTCTTCGACTTCTTCGATCAACTTCCACGCTGCCTCTGCCATGTCGTGAGTTAGTTTTTCCACGTAGTAGGAGCCTGCCAACGGGTCGACCACATTGGTCACACCAGTTTCTTCCTGCAAGATGAGCTGCGTGTTGCGTGCAATGCGTGAGGAGTTTTCAGTGGGCAGGGCAATCGCCTCATCAAGCGCGTTGGTGTGCAGCGATTGCGTTCCACCAAGGACAGCTGACATCGCCTCATAGGCGGTGCGGATCACGTTGTTATAGGGATCTTGCTCCTGAAGGCTCACGCCAGAGGTCTGGCAGTGGGTGCGGAGCATGCTCGACTTGGGGTTCTTCGGCTCGAACCCCGCCATGATGCGCGACCACAGAAGACGCGCGGCGCGCAGCTTGGCGGCCTCCATAAAGAAGTTCATGCCGATGCAGAAGAAGAAGCTCAAGCGTGGAGCGAATTTGTCCACGTCCATGCCTGCGGCAATCGCCGTGCGCACGTACTCGCGACCATCAGCGAGGGTGAAGGCCAGCTCCTGCACAAGATTCGCGCCAGCCTCTTGCATGTGGTAACCAGAGATCGAAATCGAGTTGAATTTCGGCATCTCGTTGGCGGTATATTCGATAATATCCGCGATAATCTTCATCGAAGGCTCTGGCGGGTAAATATAGGTGTTGCGCACCATGAACTCTTTGAGAATGTCGTTCTGAATGGTCCCAGACAGGACTGCGCGGGAGTGGCCCTGCTCTTCGCCCGCAACGATGAAGTTGGCGAGGATCGGGATGACCGCACCGTTCATCGTCATGGACACGCTGACTTTATCCAAAGGGATGCCGTCAAAGAGGATTTTCATATCCTCGACGCTGTCAATCGCAACGCCAGCCTTGCCTACATCGCCTTCAACGCGGGGGTGGTCGCTGTCATAGCCACGGTGCGTCGCCAGATCAAAAGCAACGGAGACGCCTTGTTGGCCGGCTGACAATGCGCGGCGGTAGAACGCATTGCTTTCTTCAGCAGTGGAAAAGCCCGCATATTGGCGGATGGTCCACGGGCGACCTGCGTACATTGTGGCTTTCACACCGCGTGTGTAAGGCGCCTCACCGGGAATGCCGCCAAGGTGGTTCACGCCATCAAGATCGGCAGCCGTATAGAGCGGAGAGACATCAATCCCCTCCAACGTCTTCCACGTCAGCTCATCCAGAGAGCGGCCGCGCAGCTCTCCTTCAGCCAGTTTGCGCCAATCGTCCTTGTTGGCGTCCTTGGAAGCGGTGTTCGGTGTGTCGGTCATGGAATTGTCCTTTTGTCATTGAACCCGAAGGCAGGGTAAGCCCTGCTCTTGTACGGGAGCGATCCTCTGTCAGTGTAGCGAGCCCATCCGCACCTGCGGTGAGCCACATCATGTCATCAGCGTAGGCCTCGCGCAGGGCAGCAGCCTGCGGAGGGGTAAACGGGTTCCAGCGGCCCTCTGCATTCACGAGGTGTGCAGGGAAATCCTCTGTAAGAAAACCATTCTCTGCCATTTTGTCTCGCAGCATAGCAGCATCGGGAGAACGGTTGAGCCAGCTTTCTGCATGGGCAGGTGGCGCGCTGTGACCGGTTGCCTGCTCAAGTATTCTGCCTGCGCGTCCCACGAATTGCTCGAACGGCATCACATGGATTTCAGTCTTCGGCAACGCACAAGACATATCAGTGATCACATCACGCCACGTGCGCGGTGAGGCAGCAAGTGCGGCAAGGCGCGTCTCATCTGGCATGGCATGGCCGCGCTCAACGCCGTAAGCGGCAACAGAGGACCACCATAAATCTTGCGCGCAAATGCACATAACCATTCGCGAAATGCGCCCCTCGAATGCAGCATCGAGGCGGGCCATACGTTCCCCGATGGCAGGGAACAGCGATGCGGCCCGCAGGCATGCACGTAGCGCGCCGATCATGTTTTCCTCACTCACCGCCCCTGCCCGCTTGGCCTGTGCAGCGTGCAAGCGGACGCGGCCCATTGCGCGGCGCTGCAAGTTACGCCCGTTTTGCATGCGCGGTGTGGTAAACAGTCCGTAAACAACCCCTTGCGCAACATATTCGGCTCCCAAAGGGCGGTCCCTTGTGCCATCAAATGCGCGCGGTTGCTGCGCAAATAGTGCTGAAAACTGGTCGATCCGGTGCGGTGCGACCCTACGTGAAGGACGATATCCATAAGCCTAACAATGCCTTTGCGCCAAGGGGCCATACGCGGCAGCCCGGTAAGGGAAACTGCAACAGTCATGTGACAAAACCTCTTGCGGCAGGCTTAATGCTAAAAATGAGGCTATGTGCCTTCGCAATCGCGCGTGCACCCCCTATATGTAGGGGAGAGGGAGAGCTTATGAAATCGTTGTTAGGTGCTGTTATTATTGGGTTATTGACAGGTTCTGCGCAGGCGCAAACACTGTTCTCGCCCGACTTTCCACTGGTCGTTCGCAAGGCTACTGAGACAGATCTAAGTGAATTTAAGTGGAAAAAACGCCCTGTGATCGTTTTTGCCGACAGTATTGATGATCCTGCGTTTATTGAGCAGATGGAGTTGGTCGCTCGGGGTGCTGCTGATTTGACCGCCCGAGACGTGGTTGTCATCGTAGACACAGATCCGGATGCGCGCAGTGCCATACGGCTCAAGATGCGGCCACGTGACTTTATGCTCACGCTGGTGGGCAAAGACGGCAATGTGAAGCTACGCAAACCATTCCCGTGGAGCGTGCGCGAGATCACCCGCAGCATCGACAAGATGCCTATGCGCCAGCGCGAAATCCGCGATGCAAAAGACGGCGCTGACGAATAGAAAGCGGGGGCCCTACAGCCCCCACCCATTTTTATGAGTGGCGATCGGCTCACTCGAATTCCATGATCACGTCGTCAACCGCAAGGCTGTCACCGGCACCCGCGTTGATCTTTGTCACGATGCCTTTGCGTTCGGCGCGCAGGATATTTTCCATCTTCATCGCCTCAATGGTGCAAAGTGCTTGGCCGTCTTGCACTTCGTCACCAACTTCAACGTCCAACTTCACGATGAGACCCGGCATCGGGCAAAGCAGAAGCTTGGATGTATCAGGCGCTACTTTGACAGGCATCTTACGGGCCATTTCAGCCTGAAGCGGCGTGCGCACGTGGACTTTGACATCTGCACCACGGGTACGAATGCGGAAACCACCCGGAATCTTACCAACTTTGAGGATCAACGGCTTGTCCGCGACAGTCATCGTGGCGAGGTGATCACCTGGTGTCCAATCGCTTGAGACGCGCAGGGTTTCACCGCCATCAAAGGTGACCGAAGACCCTTCTTTGTCCGCAACAATCGTCACATCAAAGCTGTTATCTTGCACAGCAACGTTCCATTCGGTGCCAACTTTACGCTCGTGATTGTCCATGCGGCCAGACACACGGGCGCGGCGGATTTCGGCAACGCGGTGCATTGCAGCAGTGGCAGTAGCAATCCTTTTCAGCTCGCCCTCAGCCAATGTGACGCCCTTGAACCCATCGGGGTATTCTTCCTCAATGAAAGCGGTGGTCATCGTGCCTGATGTGAATTTCGGGTGGTCCATCACGGCGCTCAAAAACGGCAAGTTGTGACCAATGCCTTCCACTTCGAAACTGTCCAAGGCAACGCGCATGCGCTCAATCGCTTCCTCGCGGGTGGGTGCCCATGTGCAGAGTTTGGCGATCATAGGATCATAATACATGCTGATCTCGCCCCCCTCATAGACGCCTGTGTCATTGCGCACAGCAGTCTCGCCTGACGGTGCATCGCCGTGCCATTTGTCATTGGTCAGCAATGGGCCTGCCGCAATTTCCTGCGGAGGGCGGTAGCGCGTGAGGCGACCGATTGACGGTAAAAAGCCGCGATAAGGATCCTCGGCATATAGGCGGTTCTCGATGGCCCAGCCATTGATCTGCACGTCTTCTTGCTTGATCGTCAGCGCTTCGTCATTGGCAACGCGGATCATCTGCTCAACCAGATCGACACCTGTGATCATCTCGGTGATGGGGTGTTCCACCTGCAAACGCGTGTTCATCTCAAGGAAGTAGAAGTTCTTGTTCCCGTCCACGATGAACTCAACTGTCCCTGCGGAAGTGTAGCCAACAGCCTGCGCCAAGGCGACAGACTGCTCGCCCATCGCTTTGCGCGTGGCCGCATCAAGGAACGGGCTCGGTGCCTCTTCCACAACCTTCTGCTGGCGGCGCTGGATCGAGCATTCACGCTCGTTCAGATAAATGCCGTTGCCATGCGCGTCACAAAGGACCTGAATTTCGATGTGGCGTGGCTGGGTCACGAACTTTTCGATAAAGATACGGTCATCACCAAATGAGTTGGCCGCCTCGTTCTTGGACGATTGGAAACCCTCGCGCGCTTCCGCGTCGTTCCACGCGATGCGCATACCCTTGCCGCCGCCGCCTGCAGAGGCCTTGAGCATGACGGGATAGCCGACCTCATTAGAAATTTTCACCGCCTCATCCGCGTCCGCGATGATGCCCATGTAGCCGGGAACCGTGCTCACACCTGCTTCCATGGCGATCTTTTTGGAGGTGATTTTATCCCCCATCTTCTCAATCGCGCCCACTGGGGGGCCGACGAATGCAACACCCTCAGCGGCCAGCGCTTCAGCGAATTTGGAGTTCTCGGACAGAAAGCCATAGCCCGGATGTACAGCTTGCGCGCCCGAAGATTTGATCGCTTCCATCACTTTATCGATCACGATGTAGGACTGGCTGGCTGGGGGCGGTCCGATGTGCACGGCTTCGTCCGCCATTTGCACATGTAGCGCCTGCTTGTCCGCGTCGGAATAAATCGCAACGGTTTGGATACCCATTTTGCGCGCGGTTTTGATAACGCGGCAGGCAATCTCGCCTCGGTTGGCGATCAGGATCTTATTGAACATATGCTGGGCCCTTATGATGGTGAAACGATTGTGAGAAACGCAAAACGCCGCGCTGGGAAGACCCAAACGCGGCACTGCAATGTGGAATTGTGAGGGCGGCTGCCCCGATGTACGACTTACTTCTTACAGCGGACCAAATCGGTCTGGCAGGCGAGGATATTGGCCCCCGCGCCAATTGCAGCGCCTTGAAGGACGCTACCGCTGGTGATGACTGCGGCGCCTGCGCCAATGGCCACCCCGCCAATCGCTTGCTCGGAGACAGTGTCCCCGCAGGCTGCGAGGCCCAATGCTGTTGTAAGTGCCAGAATGATTTTAGGAATGCCCATGCCTGTGGTCCTTTTGTTGTCTTCGTTGAAAAGACAACACCGAACCGGCCAATGCGTTCCCGCTCCCGTCCTATCCACGCAGATGCGCTAAAAGCGACGGACAGCATGGTGGAGGGACTTACCTGCTGCCCGTCAAAGGAAAGGGTCTGCTTCGTCGTCGAGATACACTCAGGGCCGAAGCCACGGTGTGTCTTCTCCCCGACTGTGGTGCGGGCAGGCAGACCTGCATAGCGCTGCAGCACTACAGAGCATGTTTCGGCCAAGCCTTGCTCAAATTGAGGGGACATGCGCAACAACATGCCGATTACTCTCCCACAACCTGAGGAAATGTCTGGCGTGCAACGCGCAGATCAATCTTGAGCATGGCCTCGTAGTCCGATGCATCAAAGGGATCAGTTGCAGGAATAACTTCGCGACCAAAGAACCACGACAGACGGCCCGCATCCAGATTGCCGCGTTCAAAGGGTTCTTCACCAAAGGTGTCCCAGAGCGCTTTGAAAAAGAATTCATCGGCACGACGGTCTGGCGCACGGCGGTCGGGGCGGCGTTCACGCGCACCAAGTTCGGTTGCACCCTTGGGGTTGGCACGGCGCAATGTGAATTGGAAATCCGTACCCGGAAGACGTCCAGGAAAGCCGCGATGTTTAAGCATATAGGCTAGAGCCATGCTGCGCCCTCCGCGGTTGAGGGTTTAAATGATAACAGTGTGTTAGAAGGGGTCAGCTTAGCAATTGAGGTCAGGATGGGCGCGGACGCCCATCCTGTCTTTGAGTTACTTGTACTTGCCT
>CAWVZA010000040.1:0-19175 GCA_963934545.1 uncultured Sulfitobacter sp. | reverse complement strand
AGCTGGTCTTGATACGGCTGGTGATCTCTCAGACAAATGGGTCTTTGTTGAGGGTGCCGATGCATCCTCTAACGGTCGCTCGATCCCGATGGAAAAGGCGCTGGATGATTGTCTCATCGCGTTTAAGGCCAACGGCGAGGCGCTGCGCAAGGAGCATGGCTATCCTGCGCGTCTTGTGGTGCCGGGTTGGGAAGGCAACATGTGGGTCAAGTGGATTCGCCGGATAGAGGTCACTGACGGCCCAGTGGAAAGCCGTGAAGAAACCAGCAAGTACACCGATGTTCTGGACAATGGGATCGCGCGCAAATGGACGTGGACGATGGATGCGAAATCCGTGGTCACAAGTCCAAGCCCGCAATCGCCTATCACCCACGGCAAAGGTCCACTGGTGATTAGCGGTCTGGCATGGTCCGGAAACGGTGCCATCACCCGCGTCGATGTCTCCAAGGATGGTGGCATGACATGGGAAACGGCGCGTCTGGCCAAAGAAGGCGAGAGCAAAGCGCTCACGCGGTTCTATCTGGACACGGATTGGGACGGCTCCGAGATGATGCTGCAAAGCCGTGCAATCGACGAGACGGGCTATGTCCAACCAACGAAAACACAGCTCCGCGAAGTGCGCGGGCTGAACTCAATCTATCACAACAACTGCATCCAGACATGGTTGGTGCGCAGCAATGGCGAGGCTGAAAATGTCGAAGTTTCTTAAATCTACCGCAATCCTAACGGCGCTGTCATTGGCGGCAACACCTGTACTGGCCGAGAAATTTGGCATTGGGCGTGCTGCACTCCCCGAAGAGGTGGCTGCATGGGACGACGAGATCAGCGCCGATGGTACAGGTCTGCCTGCGGGATCGGGTGATGCGATTGTGGGTGAGGAAGTCTTTGCCACAAAATGCGCCGCCTGCCATGGTGATTTCGCAGAAGGAATTGATAATTGGCCTAAGCTTGCAGGTGGTGCGGATACGCTTGATCATGAGGATCCGCTCAAGACGGTGGGGTCTTACTGGCCTTATTTGAGTACGGCGTTCGACTACATCAAACGCTCCATGCCTTATGGCAATGCAGGCACGCTCACGGATGATGAGACCTACGCCATCGTTGCTTATATCCTCTATTCCAATGACTTGATTGAGGATGATTTTGTCCTGTCAAAAGAGACATTCTTTGATGTGGAAATGCCGAACACGGACGGGTTCATCCTCGATAACCGTGCCGAGACGGAATATGCGATCTGGAGTGGTGAGCCTTGCATGGAGAATTGCAAACCTGCGCCTGTCGAAGTGACAATGCGGGCCATGGTTCTGGATGTAACGCCCGAAGAGGCCAAGCCTGCGGAAGCGGCGCAAGAAGATGTTGTCGTGGCTGCTGCCGAACCAGAGCCTGCCGAGCCAGAAGGGGTTGCCGCTGCCTTTGACGCGACTCTGGCGGCCAAGGGCGAGAAGGTGTTTCGCAAGTGCAAGTCCTGCCACCAGCTGGGTGAAGGGGCAAAGAACCGCTCGGGTCCGATCCTGACGGGCGTTGTCGGGAATGCTGCAGGTGCTGTGGAAGGGTTTAAATACTCCAAACCGATGGCAGCTGCAGGTGAGGGGGGACTGGTCTGGACCCAAGAAGAGTTGGCAGCGTTTTTGGCCAAGCCTAAAAAGTATATGAAGGGGACCAAGATGTCCTTTGCTGGCTTGAAAAAGGAAGATGACCAACTTGCCGTGATCGAATATCTCAAGTCTGTGGGAGAGTAAGGGCATGCGCTTTTCTCGGTTGATAATGCTCTCTTTTGCCGCAGCTTTTGCGGCAGGAGGGGCGTTTGCCACTGGTCTTGGAGATGCGGAGAACGGGGCAAAGAAGTTTCGGAAATGCGCGTCATGCCATGCGATAGGAGAAGGGGCTACCAATCGCATCGGCCCTCATCTGAATGGTGTGTTTGGTCGCACGGCAGGGTCTGTGCCTGATGCAGCGTATTCCAAAAATATGATCAAGATGGGCGCGGAGGGTCTCGACTGGAATGCTGAGACCCTTGATGCGTACATTGAAAATCCGCGTGCGCTTGTCTCGAAAACATGGATGAGTTTTCGTGGCATCAAGAAATCGCAAGAACGCGCTGATATCTTGGCCTATTTGCGTTTATTCTCGGATGACCCAGCCAATTTTCCAGAGGCGGAGCCGACAGCCATAGGCACGGATCACGACCTTGACCCAGCGATACTGGCACTCGAAGGGGATCCTGAGTACGGCGAATATCTGGGCAGCGAATGTATGGCCTGCCACCAAGCCAGCGGAGCAAGTGATGGTATTCCTGGCATCAACAATTGGCCTACGGAAGATTTCGTCGTTGCCATGCATGCTTACAAACGAAAACTCAGACCGCATCCCGTCATGCAAATGATGGCGGGGCGCTTGTCCGATGAAGAAATCGCAGCGTTGGCTGCGTATTTTAAGGACCTCGAATAACGGGGCTAAACTCTGGGAGGAGAACACTATGACATTGAATAGACGCATTTTTCTGGGCACAGGTGTTGCAGCCGCAACAACACTCGCTGCACCAACAGCCTTTGCTGCAGGACACGGTAAACCCCATGTGGTTGTTGTGGGTGGTGGTGCAGGTGGTGCAACCGCCGCGCGCTACATCGCCAAAGACAGCAAGGGTGAAGTTGCTGTTACGCTGATTGAGCCTACGCGCCAGTATTACACCTGCTTCTTCTCCAACCTCTATCTGGGTGGCTTCAAGGAGATGGACGAGCTGGGTCATTCCTATGGCGGGCTTGCTGCGGGCGGCGTGAACGTTGTGCATGACTGGGCCACAGGTGTGGACCGTGATGCCAAGACTGTAGCACTCGCAGGCGGCGGCTCTGTCGCATATGACAAACTGATCTTGTCACCAGGCATTGATTTTGTGGATGGCGCCGTTGAGGGATGGGACTTGTCCGCTCAAAACGCGATGCCGCATGCTTATAAGGGCGGCTCACAGACCGAGCTTCTCAAGGCGCAACTGATGGCGATGCCACAGGGCGGGACTTTTGCCATGGTCGCACCGCCGAACCCATACCGCTGCCCTCCTGGTCCGTATGAGCGGGTCTCCATGGTGGCACACTTCCTCAAGGCCAATAATCCAATGGCCAAGATCATCGTGGCAGACCCCAAGCCGAAGTTCTCCAAGCAGGGCTTGTTCCAAGAGGGTTGGGCAAATCACTACGAAGGGATGGTCGACTGGATCGGTGATGACTTTGGCGGCGGTAACGTGTCTGTCGATCCGAATGCGATGACCGTTACGATCGACGGCGAAGTCACTAAGGTTGACGTGTGCAACGTTATTCCAGCTATGAAAGCGGGCCGCATTGCCGAGCTTGCTGGCGTGACAGATGGCAACTGGGCGCCTGTGAATGCAGCCGATATGTCAACCAAAGCGGATGCAGATGTCTATGTGCTGGGCGATGCAGCACAGCAGGGCGACATGCCCAAGTCGGGTTTCTCGGCCAACTCACAGGCAAAAGTATGTGCAAATGCAGTGCGCGGTGCATTGACGGGGTCCAAAGTGTTCCCTGCCAAATTCTCCAACACATGTTGGTCACTCATCGACACCAATGACGGTGTAAAAGTTGGGGCCACCTATGAGGCGACGGATGAGAAGATTGCCAAGGTCGACGGCTTTATCTCTGCTACGGGTGAGACAGCAGAGCTGCGCAAAGCAACCTACGAGGAGTCCGAGGGCTGGTACACAGGTATCACGTCGGACATGTTCGGCGCCTAAGAGTAACGCGATGGAGCTTTGATCGGGATCAAAGCTCCATTGCACATTATCGGGTATAACATCTGAAAAGGGAGAATTCACATGCGTTCAATGATTTCAGCGGGCCTTATTGGTTTGTTTTTATGCGGGGCTGCTACGGCTCAGGAAACTGCTGTGGTGTATCCCTTTGACGGAAGTTTTGATGACCCCACCTTCGGTGTTGAGAACGCTATCATCGGAAAAGGGCTGGTGATTGATTGCGTCAGTCATACAGGCGAGATGCTCAATCGCACGGCTGCCGATGTGGGCAGCAGTGTCGAGATTTTCGGTGAGGTGGATGTATTTTTGTTCTGCTCTGCTGTGGTGTCGCGCAAGGTGATGGAAGCCGACCCGATGAATATCGCGCATTGCCCATATGGCGTGTTCGTGGCGGAGCGTGCAGGTGAAGTTATGATCGGTTACCGGACATATCCCGCAGGACCGATGCAAGAGGTTCAAGCACTGCTTGATGAAATCGCTCGAAAAGCGGTGGGGGACTGATGAACTATCAAGACTATTTTAAGACGGCGCTCGATGATCTGCGCGAGCAGGGCAACTACCGTGTTTTTGCCGAGCTTGAGCGCCATTGTGGCGCATTTCCACGTGCGACATCGCGCGGTGAGAAGACCGGTGATGTGACAATCTGGTGCTCGAATGACTATTTGGGCATGGGCCAACATCCAAGCGTATTGAACGCGATGCACGAAGCGCTGGACCGATGCGGTGCAGGTGCAGGTGGCACGCGTAATATCTCTGGCACCACCCATGATCATGTTTTGCTGGAGGCCGAGCTGGCGGATTTGCACGGCAAGGAAGCGGCGCTCTTGTTCACTTCGGGCTATGTCTCGAACTGGGCGGCCCTTGGCACACTTGCAGGGCGTATTCCTGCTTGCAGCGTGTTGTCTGACGCGCTGAACCATGCCTCAATGATCGAAGGTATCCGCCATTCCAAAGCGGATCGTCTGATCTGGGCGCACAATGATTTGGCCGACCTTGAGGCAAAGCTGGCCGCGTTGCCGCTGGAGCGGCCCAAGTTGATCGCGTTTGAAAGCGTCTATTCCATGGACGGTGATATCGCACCCATCCGCGAAATCTGTGATCTGGCTGATAAATACAACGCTATGACCTATCTGGATGAGGTCCATGCCGTTGGCCTCTATGGCCCACGGGGTGGCGGCATTGCAGAACGTGAAGGGCTGATGGACCGCCTCACGGTGATTGAGGGCACATTGGGCAAAGCATTCGGTGTTATGGGCGGATATATTACCGCGTCCGCCGAGTTGTGTGATTTTGTGCGCAGCTTTGCCAGTGGCTTCATCTTTACCACCGCTGTTCCACCTGCTGTGGCAGCGGGCGCCGCGGCCTCGATTCTTCACCTCAAGACCAGCAATGCGGAACGTATTTTACACCAAAAGAAAGTTGCAGATGTCCGCAGTCGTCTCACCGCTATTGGTATCCCGCACGTGGAAAATCCAAGCCACATTATTCCGGTGATGGTCGGCGACCCGCATAAGTGTAAATTCATCTCCGATACTCTGCTCAAAGAGCATGGCATCTTCATTCAGCCTATTAACTATCCCACGGTTCCAAAAGGGACAGAGCGGCTACGCATTACGCCGTCGCCTGTCCATTCTGACGCGGACATTGAAGTGTTGATAGGTGCGTTGGAGGATTTGTGGGCGCAATGCCAACTGGCGCGGCTCCCTATGGCGGCGCAATAGATCGATTAATGAGCCTTTAGCCCGATGCATTTCAGGCTAAAGGCGTAAAGCGCTATTCGAATTCCATCTGCTCATAAACGCGGCCTGCGTTCTTGGTCGCGAGTTCTTCAAACGTGTCCAGACGGACATAAGGCGTTTGATCGACATAATATGCCTCCGCCAGCCCGTCACCGTCTTCAATCAATTCGCCGATCTGGCTGCGTAGAAAGACAAGATAATCGCGGGTATAGCGGCGGACCTGATCCATATTTGTTGGGTGCCCATGACCTGGAATGACGTAAGTTGCGCCCAATGGCTCAAACGCAGTCTCCCATGTCACGATCCAATCTGCAGTCATAGTGTCCTCAAAGATGGGCAGCATGCGTTCGTGAAATGCCATATCACCTGAAATCACCATGCTTTGCTCAGGCAACCAGACCACAATATCGCCCGGACTGTGGGAGGGGCCGAGATACCGCGCCTCAATACGCATATCACCCATCTCAACGATGTACTCATCCTCAAAGATAATCGTCGGTGCTGTAATCTCGGTCTTGTCCGCGCGCTCTTTCACCCGCGCTTTTGCTGCACGCAATGACATGGCACCATTGTCATCAAATGCCTCGGCTGCGTCCACGTGAGCCACAACATCAATGCCAAGGGCGGTCCAATATGAATTCCCCAGCATAGCGTGGCCTTGACCGTTCTCGGCGAACACCAGTTTGACGGGCTGATCGGTCGTGCTCTTGATCTCCGTATGGAGCGCTTCGGCCAATGCATAAGATGCGCCAGAATTCACAACAACAACCCCGTCGCCTGTGACGATGAAGCTCAGGTTGTTGTTATGGCCTGCGTTCTCATACGTCGGTGGTGCCGTGGCTCCAATTGCGGAAAAGACATTCGGGATCACTTCAATAGGTTTTGAGTAGAGAACTGAGGCGGGATATTGATCCGCGATATCTTCACTCGCCAATGCAGGCACAGCGAGAAGGGCGAGGGCAGGGAATACGTGTTTCATGCTCATGCGTCCTTTACAAAAGTATATCCGTCGGTGGCTTTCTCAATGTATCCCAACCCGTTGCCAGTGAGGTGGAACCCTATGACACGCGTCTTTTCATGGGACAGTTGATCAAGCAGGGTCAGGCGCGTGGCCGCGGCAAGTGCGGGATCTTGATCTGAGCCTGACTGCCATTCAGGCCGCGCAAATGCGATGTGGTCATTGCCGATGCAATCGCCAAGGATCATCACGGCCTCACTGCCATTTCGCACTTCCAGCGCCATATGTCCCGGTGTGTGACCAAAGCTGGCGCGCGCAGCTACGTTGGGCATTATCTCATCGCCATCTTTGATAAAGGTGATCTGGTCTTCGATCATCTTCAATCGGCGTTTTGCACCCACAGCAAAGGAGGCACGGGCCTCACCAATCTCGTCCACAGTGTTGGGGTTCATCCAATAGTCCCACTCCGCGCTGCCGATCATATAATTGGCATTGGGAAACAACGGATCGTCAAAATCATCGAGCAGACCCCAAAGATGGTCGGGGTGTGCATGGGTCAATACTATATCTGTGATATCTTCTGGAACGACCTCCAATACATCAAGAGAGTCTTGTAAGATACCAGAATTAGGTGAAAAATCAGACCCTGACCCAACATCAAAGAGAACCGTTCGGTTCCCTTGGCGCATGAGGGTCACGTTGCAGGGTGGCGTCAAAGTGTCAGGCGATTGACCCAAGCGTTTGAGAATGGGAAGCAGTTCATCCTGTGGCATAGGATCAAAAATGAACCTGCCCGGCAGCGTAAGAGAGCCGTCACTAACCACGTCGAGTGTGATATCACCCAGAGCAACTTGGGCGTGCGCAGGATTGATGCGAAGGCCAAGACCGGCACCCAAACCCATGGCTGCGACGCCAGATATAAATTCTCGACGGGGAAGTTTCATCACACTCTCCAATAATTCTATTATTTGAATGTGATGGATTGTTGTCAGTGAAGCAAGAGTGATGTTGCGCTACTGTGGAGGAAAGGCGCCGTCTTTTACCTGCTGAGCAAGGGCTGCAAACACTGACTTGATCTCACTAATCGGCGTGTGGTCAAGGATATCATCAGCAATTTCGGCATCGCTCCAGATAACAGACTTTGCAGGATCATGCAGCATGGCCCAGTCGCCGAACAAACGCTGCTCAATGGCTTCCGACAGTAGAATTTTCATTCCCACATGGCGATCATCGCGGTCAATCCGCTCAATCACGGCGTCCACTTCTTTCCTAGGCCCTTCAAGCAGTTGCAGGTATATATCATGCCTGCAAATCAGTGCGCCAGTAATCCCGTCACGGATGTTGTTCTTGCGCGCATCAAGCAGGATGCCACTGAGCAAGGGTACATCATAGCCGAAAGGCTGGGAGGCATAAACGACTTGGATGAGGTCAGTGATGTTGAATGCTCCTGATAGGCTGGCATGATCAGATACGACTGCGGATCAATTCAGTTATGTGCTTGGCCAAAGCTTATGCTGTGCAAGCAGATATGTCTTGCCTGATTTGATGGTCCTTGGAGTTTTTGGCTAAATCACTACAAACGCCGGGTAAATAGAAAAGGCCGCGCATGTTTGTCACTGCGCGGCCTTTGATGTTGTGATTGAAGATTAGCCAATTATGGCGTTGAACGTTGCAGAGGGGCGCATGACAGCCGTAGTTTTCGCCTCGTCTGTGTGAAAATACCCACCCAAATCTGCGGCAGGACCCTGAACTTGGGCAAGCTCTGACAGGATTGCCTCTTCGCCATCAGCTAATGCCGTTGCAACGGGTGCAAAATACGCCGCCAGCTCTGCGTCGCTGTTTTGGGCAGCCAGTGCTTCGGCCCAGTAGCGTGCGAACCAATAGTGGCTGGCGCGGTTGTCAGGCTCACCCACTTTGCGTGAAGGCGAGCGGGAGTTGTTGAGAATGCCTTGGGTCGCAGCATCAACGGCTTGACCCAATACGCGGGCTTTCTCGTTCCCTTTTGCGTCCGCGAGGAACTGAAGGCTTTCGCCCAATGCGCAGAATTCACCAAGGCTGTCCCAGCGCAGGTGGTTTTCTTCCTGTAGCTGTTGCACGTGCTTGGGGGCGGAGCCACCTGCACCCGTCTCGAACAGGCCACCACCATTCATCAATTTCACAATCGAGAGCATTTTGGCAGAGGTTGCCAGCTCAAGGATTGGGAACAAGTCGGTGAGATAGTCGCGCAGCACGTTGCCCGTGATGGCGATTGTGTTTTCACCACGCGTGATGATTTCAAGGGAAGCGCGGGTTGCTTCACGTGGGGCCATGATCTCAAACTTGTCTGCAACACCTTTTGCTTCAAGGATTGGCATCACATAGGCGATAAGCTCTGCATCATGGGCGCGGCTTGCGTCGAGCCAGAAGATTGCACTACAGCCTTCGGCCTTTTGGCGGTCAATCGCGAGGTTCACCCAATCCTGAATAGGTGCTTTGCGCGCAGAAGCGGAGCGCCAGATATCAGAGGCTTCAACCTTGTGCTCATGGAGCACAGTGCCATCGTCGAGGATCATTTTGACTGTGCCAGCCTCTGGGATCTCGAAGGTGGTAGGATGGGAGCCGTATTCTTCAGCCTTTTGCGCCATGAGGCCGACGTTCTGTACTGTACCAACCGCGGCTGGGTTCAGCTTTCCGTTCTCTTTGAAGAATTTGATCGTCTCGTCATAGACTGGTGCATAGGAGTTGTCGGGGATCACACAATTTGCGTCATGCTCTTTGTTGTCGGCACCCCAGCCTTTGCCACCTGCACGAATGAGTGCGGGCATGGAGGCGTCGATGATCACATCTGAAGAGACGTGCAGGTTTGTGATGCCCTTGTCGCTGTCGACCATATACATTGGTGGACGCTCAGCCATGCAGGCCTCGATATCGGCCATGATATCTGCGTTGCCCTCAACACGGGCCAGAAGATCCCCAAGACCAGAATTGGGGTTCACACCGAGATCGGCCATAGCATCGCCGTGCTTTTCGAACACAGGCGCAAGGAAGGCTTTGACTGCGTGACCAAAGATAATCGGATCGGACACTTTCATCATCGTCGCTTTCATATGCAGCGAGAAGAGTGTGCCTGCGGCTTTGGTCTGCTCAATCTGTTCCTTAAGGAATGATTGCAGGGCAGCGGCGCTCATGTATGTCGCATCAACGACAGTGCCTGCAGGATAGGTCACCGCATCTTTGAGGACGGTTTCGCCTGCATCTGTCACCAGAACGATTTTGGCTGTCGCCTCGTTTTCTAGCGTTGCGGACACTTCATTGGAGAAGAAGTCGCCGCCTGACATCGCTGATACGTGTGTTTTACTGTCAGCAGTCCATTCACCCATCCGATGTGGGTTGCTTTGGGCAAAGCTTTTGACGGCTTTGGCAGCACGGCGGTCCGAGTTGCCTTCACGCAGGACGGGGTTTACCGCGGACCCTTTGAGCCCGTCATATTTGGCACGCATGGCTTTTTCCGCGTCTGTGTTTGGCGCTTCGGGATAGTCGGGCAGGGCGAACCCTTGGGACTGAAGCTCTTTGATGGCCGCAACGAGCTGTGGCACTGAAGCCGAGATGTTGGGCAGTTTGATTACGTTTGCATCGGGTGTCTTCACCAAGTGGCCCAATTCGGCCAGATCGTCGGACTGTCGCTGCGCCTCAATCAAATGCTCAGGGAAAGTGGAAAGGATACGGCCTGCGAGGCTGATGTCTTTTGTACTGACCGATACACCCGCGGCTGCTGCGAATTTCTGAATGATGGGCAGAAAGGATGCTGAAGCCAGTTCGGGTGCTTCGTCTACTTTTGTGTAAATGATATCTGACATGATTGACCTCTAAGAAGTGACGGTGAGTGAATTTTGCCATTATCTAACGCATGGTGTGCAGCACGTCGAGTGCATACCGTAGTATACCGTTTGATATTTTTAACCGGTTTGATGAAGACGCTCTGTTTCTGAAACTCGCGCTCTTTGCACATAGATGTATGGGCCAGATCTTATGGAGGCTCATAAAAAAAGCGCCCTAGGGGCGCTTCATTTCGACGTAAAGGAGCGGGGTTTAGCGGCCCCATGTCCGTACAGTGCCACAATCCATATGAACAAAGTTTGAACCGGAATAGCGACCCACACCACCGCCGCGACATGCAGCTGCTGCTTTGGAGACCTGACCTACCGAATGACCAGACAGACGCAAGTCAGCCGCTTGGCCACGCATGTGCAACGATTTCTTGGCAACACCGCCGGAGCGGGCGCGGAGCATAGCGTTGGTTTTCGGGCTACGGTAGCCGGACAGCAACATATAGGGCTGGTCGGCATCGAGAAGGTTATGAGCTGCTGCCATAATGTCGATGTTGCGCAGATCCATCTTATACACGTCGTCTGTGCGCCAATCGCGCATGAAATAATTCACTTCCTTGACTGCGTCGCGGATGTACTTGCCTTCGATCCAATAGATCATATCGATCCGCTCACCGGTGCGGCCGGAATACATCTCGATGCGGCGGATATCGCCGCCGCCGCGCAGAAAGCCTGCGGCATTTGAATACGTTGGGGCGGCCGTGACAACTGTAGCTGCGAATGCACCAAGGATGCCGCGCCGTGTCATACCGTTTGAGCTGTTGCCTGTCATACTGTCTGTCCCGTTTCTTGCCATCTTGGGCGTGCCTGTGGACCTGCCAATGTGCTCGTGATGTTACACGTGCGTTATTATCATCTCCCCAAATGCCTTATCTCTATTGCATAGCCGAAATAAGGAACCAAGAGATGAATTGCTGCGTTGTCAGGTATGGGGAATTTTAGGCAATTTCTTGCGCATATGAGGGCGTCACTATGACGATCCGCTGAAATTGGGTGCTAAATTCGCACCAAACCTCCTGTTTTAATGGATTATCCCGCTTTTGTGAGTGGACTTGAACCCGAGGTTTGAGGACAAAGGCACCAAAGGGAAACGATAAACGACGACTGGGGATATTGTGATGCTGCCAAGACTGCCATCTTTCAACGCACCGAAATCTGTTGCACTCGGGCTGGCGCTTGGTGCGTTTTTGGCGGTGTCGCCACAGCAAGCAGACGCACAGGTCACCGCGTTCAAACAAGCTGTCGCCGAGACTGGTTCGCGCGATGATGACATTGTAAAATTTTACCGCACGCAGAACTTTGAGGGTGTGTGGACAGGGTCCGAGGAAATTCATCAAGCACGTCGCGCTGCATTGCTCGATGCACTTCGCCGCGCTGGTGATCACGGTCTGCCCGTCGCACGCTATGACGCGGACGCACTTGAGCGGCAGATGATGAATGCCCGCTCTGCCCGCGATCTGGGAATGATCGAAGTCGAGATGACGCGGATGTTCTTGCAATATGCCCGCGATATTCAAAGCGGTGCGTTGGTTCCGAGTAAAGTCGTGAGCGCAATCAAGCGTGAAGTCGATTACACTGACCGCGCTGAATTAATCTCTGGGTTTCTTTCGAGCCAGCCTTCGACCTACTTGCGCAGTCTTGCGCCCAATACGTTGGAATACGCGTCGTTGATGAAGCAGAAGATGCTGTTGCAGGAACAATCCACACGCGGTGGCTGGGGTCCTGCTGTAAAAGCATCGTCGCTCAAACCAGGTGCGTCTGGTCCTGCGGTTATCGCATTGCGCAGCCGCCTTATGACAATGGGCTATCTAGAGCGTTCAAATGCCAAGACATATGACAAAGCCATGGTTGAAGCTGTCACAGCCTTTCAAAAGGCGCATGGCCTACAGGCGGACGGGTCTGCGGGCAGTGGAACTGTCAAAGAGATCAACAAGACCATCGAGACGCGGTTGAAATCCATTCTGGTCGCGATGGAGCGGGAGCGCTGGCTGAATAAAAAGCGTGGACATCGCCACATCCTTGTGAACATTCCTGACTTCACGGCAAAAATTGTTGATGATGGACGGATTACATTCGAGACGCGTTCCGTCGTGGGGGCGAACAAGGGCGACCGCCTGACACCTGAATTCTCGGATGTTATGGATCATATGGTCATCAACCCAAGCTGGTATGTCCCGCGTTCGATCATTGTGAACGAGTACCTGCCTGCGCTCCGCAACAACCCGAACGCTGTTCGCCACATCGAGATTACGGACCTTCGTGGCCGCGTGGTGAACCGCTCAAGCGCGAATTTTGCCAAATACACGGCGCGGAACTTTCCGTATTCCATGCGCCAACCTCCCAGCAGCCGCAACGCGCTGGGGTTGGTGAAATTCATGTTCCCGAACAAGTACAACATCTATCTCCATGATACGCCTGCGAAAAACCTGTTCAGCCGTGAAGTACGTGCGTTCAGCCATGGCTGTATTCGCCTGAAAGATCCGTTTGATTTCGCCGAGGCGTTGTTGGCCAAGCAAGAAGCAGACCCTATTGGCTTTTTCAAATCGCAGCTGCGCACAGGCCGCGAGAGCCGTGTTAATCTGGTTGATCCAGTTCCAGTACACATCATCTACCGCACCGCTTATACCGATGCGCGTGGTAAGCTGAACTTCCGCAAGGATATTTATGGCCGCGATGCACGGATTTGGAACGCACTGCAAAAGGCAGGGGTGGAACTCAACCGCGTTCAGGGGTAAATCTTTGCGCAACCTCAGGGGAGCGCGACATGACCCATTATACAGTTAAAGAGATTGCAGTGGCGTTGGGGGCGGAAGCTTTTGGCGCCACTGATATTTTGATTGCGCGCGCAGCAGAACCTGCAAGCGCTGGTCACAACGATCTGGCCCTCGCGATGAACCCGAAATATGCCGAAGATCTGGGTCAGGGTGCCGCCCGCGCAGCGATGCTTTGGGAAGGTGCCGATTGGGAAGCGTTGGGGCTGAAGGCTGCGATTATTGCTCCGCGCCCACGCTATGCCATGTCGGGAATGACAAAGATGCTGGATGCGGGGCAGGGCTATGCTGCTGGTATTCATCCCACAGCATTCGTTGATCCAGAAGCCGAGCTTGGGGCTGATGTGAGCGTTGGTCCCTTGGCTGTGATCTCCAAGGGGGCAAAGATTGGCGCGGGCAGTGTGATCGGTCCGCAGTGTTTTATTGGCTGGAATGCGGCCTTGGGCGAGGGTGCCTATTTGCGTGAAGCCGTAAGTATTGGCGCGCGTGTTACCATCGGTGCGCGTTTTGTCGCACAACCGGGTGCGCGGATCGGTGGTGACGGTTTCTCGTTTGTCACGGCGGAGCCTTCCAGTGTTGAGAGTGTACGCAAAACCCTCGGCGATCAGGGAGAGGCAAAAGCGCAGGACTGGACCCGTATCCATTCACTCGGGTCTGTTACGATTGGCGACGATGTCGAGATTGGTATGGGGTCCACGATTGATTGTGGCACCATCCGCGACACGGTGATCGGCAGCGGCACCAAGCTCGATAACCAAGTGCACATGGGCCATAATGTAGTGATTGGGCGCAACAGTCTGATCTGTGGACAAGTGGGCATCGCAGGTTCTGCCACGATCGGTGACAATGTCGTGCTCGCAGGGCAATGTGGTGTGAACGATAATATCTTTGTCGGTGATGGTGTGATTGCGGGCGGCGGGACCAAGCTGATGTCTAACGTCCCCGCAGGTCGGACCATGTTGGGCTATCCCGCCACGCAGATGGACAAGCAGGTTGAGGGATACAAAGCGTTGCGCCGCCTGCCACGCCTGATGCGCGAAGTCGCGGAGTTGAAAAAGGCGGTTTTCAAAAGCGACAATGATACCTAGATGCCCCACAAAGGCAGCGCTAAAGGAATAGATACCATGGACGTGAAAGATCAAGTCATCGCTATTATAGCGGAGCAGGCTTTGCTGGAGCCTGAGGATGTGACGCTGAACAGCACGCTTGAGAGCCTTGGCATCGACAGTTTGGGACTGGTCGAGAGTATCTTTGCGATTGAAGAAGCCTTCGACATTACAGTGCCATTGAATGCCAATGCGCCACAGGATGCGGATTTTGATATTTCGACTGTGGCAAGTATTGTTGCGGGTATTGAACGCCTGCGCAGCGACCGGGACGCCTGATGAAACGCGTTGTCATAACAGGTGCGGGCACAATCAATCCATTGGGACACAGCGTGGCAGATACGTTTGCCGCCATGCGTGAGGGGGTTTGCGGCATTGGCCCGCTTGATATTCGTGATGTTGACCGCCTGCAAATCCAGATTGGTGGCCAAGTTAAAGGGTTCGAGACAGAAGATCGCTATAACCGCCAGCAGATATCCCTCTATGATCGCTTCACCCAGTTCACTCTTGCTGCTGCGCGCGAAGCGATTGAGCAATCGGGCCTGACCTTTGCGGGTGAGCTTGCTGCGCGCTCTGGCGTGGTTTTGGGCACTGCTGGAGGCGGAGTGAGCACATGGGACGACAATTACCGCGCTGTCTATGAAGAGGGTAAAAACCGCGTGCATCCTTTTGTCGTGCCAAAACTGATGAACAATGCGGCCGCCAGCCATGTGAGCATGGAATGGAACCTCAAGGGGCCGTCCTTCACTGTCTCCACAGCTTGTGCATCCTCCAACCATGCGATGTCCCAAGCGTTCATGATGGTCCGCTCGGGCATGGCACCTGCGATGGTCACGGGGGGATCGGAATCCATGCTGTGCTTTGGTGCTTTCAAAGCATGGGAAGGCCTGCGCGTTATGTCAAAAGACGCATGCCGCCCATTTTCTGCCAACCGCAACGGAATGGTGCAGGGGGAAGGGGCAGGGATATTCGTTTTTGAAGAATATGAGCATGCCCACGCCCGCGGGGCCGAAATTCTGTGCGAAGTTGCAGGGTTTGCAATGTCATCAGACGCATCCGACATCGTCATGCCTTCCAAAAACGGTGCAGCGCGCGCCATGGCAGGGGCGCTGGAGGATGCAAAGATTGACCGCTCTGAAGTGGGATACATCAATGCCCATGGTACGGGCACTGCGGCCAATGATAAAACAGAATGCGCGGCTGTGGCGGATGTATTTGGGCCCTGCGCTGACCAACTCATGATCAGTTCGACCAAGTCCATGCACGGTCACCTTATTGGTGGTACGGGTGCTGTTGAGTTGCTCGCGTGTATCATGGCGCTGCGGGACGGGATCATAGCACCCACCATCGGATATCAGGAACCTGATCCTGAATGTGCACTTGATGTTGTCCCCAATGAGGCGCGTGAGGCTAAGGTGACTGTCGCGCTCAGCAATGCATTTGCGTTTGGTGGAATGAATGCTGTCGTGGCACTTCGGAAAATTTAGCACTCGCGGATCAAACACCCACTAGCACAATGAAAAAAGCCGCCCCAGATTGGAGCGGTTTTTTAGAATTGGGGTATTTGGGTCTCTTATTGATTGAGAACAGACACTTTATCAAAGGATGCGGTGAAGCCGGACAAAGAAAGCTTCAACGCCAATTTCTGATCTGGTGCCAATGCGGGCACAATTGTCATCACGGCCTCATTGCCACGTTTGAACGCTGCAATATCATCGGCTGTCAGACCCAGACGCACATAACACCCAATCGGGTTGCAAAAGGCGTAAGGATAGCGGCGCGCTTTGCCGCCATCAATTGCAAGGGTCATTTGTCTTGGAATTGACGTCTCAAGTGGAACGATGATCGTCGCACCTGCAATTGCTTTGCCGCCGCCAGACGGCAGGCGAAACAGCGATACTTCGGCAACGGGCACGCCCTGCTCGTCATTCATCAATTGGTACATCTGGCATGGCTCTTCTTCAGTAGAGCCTTCTTCACCTTTGAGACAACGCATTTCCCATTCACCGATAACCTCACGGGTATACGGCTTTCCGACAGGTGTAGATGCGTTCAATTCTTCACCCAGACTAAGCAAATCCTCGGTTTTTGGTGCAGCGGCGTCTTCGTCTGTCGTGACTGTAACAACGCCTTCTGCCGTGGTTGTTTGTGAAATAGCATACGTTGGGGCAAAAAGGGCCAGGGCAGCGCAAAGTGGCAAGGCAGTGAGAAATTTGGTCATAAGAAATCCGTCGTTGGTGATGAACTGTTATCCTGGTTTAACATTCTCTTTGGGGGTTGTCAGGGGGATTGCAGCCTAGATGAGAGATAAAAGAGCGCTTTTCTGCTCAATTGCCGGGGGTTTGAAACAATCGCAGGATTTAAACGAAAGAAGAGGGCGCATTGCACCCTCTTCTTTGACGTATGGTCACTCCCTGTCGGACTGTGCCGCCCTACGCGGGAAATGCTATCCTAAGGAACCGCAACCGGTCAACAACAAAACAAAAAATTGTTATCATTCGTGTGTTTCGTAAAAAAAGGGGCCGTACCCGAAGGCACGGCCAGTCTGACAGGGAGGAAGTGTCAAACGACACAAGGCCATATGTGCCGTTGACGCTTTCACTATGGCGCCTAAAGGTTAAATAAGTATGCTTTGGCGGTGCGGTGGTATACGGCGTGATGCTTGCGCATTCGAATTACGTGGAGACTATGATTGTGAGTTCTGATCTTTTTATCGGTGGCGGCGGGCCTGACTATGGCACGCCGCAGTTTTTGTCGCTTAAATATGCCAACAGCCACGGCCTTGTAGCGGGTGCGACGGGAACGGGTAAAACAGTAACGCCCCAGATCATGGCCGAAGGCTTTGCCAATGCGGTTGTGCCGGTATTCCTGTCTGATGTTAAAGGTGACCTGAGCGGGCTGGCGATGGCAGGCGACCCCAACCATAAACTCCACGGCCCCTTTATCGAGCGCGCCGAGCAGATCGGATTTACCGACTTCAAATACGAGGCGTTCCCCGTCACGTTCTGGGATATGTTCGGTGAGCAAGGCCACCCTGTGCGCACAACAGTCTCCGAGATGGGGCCGCTGCTGCTTGGTTAGCTTCTAGGTCTCACAGACGCCCAAGAAGGCATTCTGAACATCGCCTTCCGCCTTGCGGATGAAGACGGCATGGCGCTGCTTGATCTTAAAGACCTCCAAGCATTGCTCGTCTGGACCGGTGAAAACGCCAAGGATCTATCCCTGCGCTACGGCAACGTGTCCAGGTCCTCTATTGGTGCTATCCAGCGCAGCCTGCTGGTGCTGGAAAACCAAGGTGGCACCAAGTTGTTTGGCGAGCCTGCATTGGCACTCTCGGATCTGATGCGCACGGATGCTGACGCGCGCGGCATGATCAACATTCTTGCCTCCGACAAACTCATGGCCGCACCAAAGCTTTATGCAACCTTCTTGCTGTGGCTGCTATCAGAGCTTTTTGAAGAACTCCACGAAGTGGGCGATTCAGATAAGCCTAAACTGGTCTTCTTCTTTGATGAGGCGCATCTGTTGTTCGACGATGCACCAAAAGCACTGGTGGACAAGGTCGAGCAGGTTGCACGCCTCATCCGCTCAAAGGGCGTGGGCGTATACTTTATCAGCCAGAACCCTGCGGATGTCCCCAAAGATATCCTTGGCCAGCTTGGCAACCGTGTGCAACACGCTCTGCGTGCCTTCACAGCCAAGGATCAAAAGGAGCTGCGCCTCGCGGCCCAAACCTATCGCGACAACCCTGCGTTCAGCACCGAAGAAGCAATTCGCGAAGTTGGTGTGGGCGAGGCGGTCACTTCTGTGCTCCAGCCAAAGGGCGTTCCAGGCATTGTCGAGCGCACCCTCATCCGGCCACCGTCCTCTCAGTTGGGACCGATCACAATGGCGCAGCGTCATGTGCTGATGGCTACGTCTACGATGGCTGGAAAATACGATACACCGCTTGACCGCGAAAGTGCATTCGAGACATTGCGTGGTCGCGCCAAGGACGCTGCCGCCGAAGCCGAAGCCGAAGCCGCTGAGGCAGCAATAGAAAAGGCTGAAGCGAACGCAAAGACGGCGAAGACAGCGGCAGCAGAGACACCCTCACTACTCGATTTCAAACAAGCGCGCCGTTACTCAGGCAAGGGCCAAACAACCTCGCGCCGTAGCACAAGCCCAGTTGGCACTAGCATTGGCGGCGCTATCGCAAATGTGGTCATCAAAGAACTCAAAGGCACCACTGGGCGTCGTATCGTGCGCGGCATCCTTGGGGGCCTTTTCAAAGGGCGCTAACCCAAACTAAAAGCCGCGCGCAGTCTTCATGACAGGCGCGCGGCTTTTTTCGATTTTTGGTCGTTTTGCTCAGTCCCGCAAGTAATCCTACGGGACGCGGCCTGACTTACTTTTCGGGGATCAAACCACGTGGGCTGAACCGCAAAACAAGGATCATGATCACGCCCATCGTCATAAGGCGCATCTGTGCCGCGCTGTCGATCAGGTGAATGCGCAGCCAGTTATCCTCGGCCATACCGGACGTGATAATATCCATGATAAACAGGCCAATCGGTTCTACCTGAACCCACAAGAACCAGATAAGAAAACCACCAAGGATCGAGCCAAGGTTGCTGCCTGAGCCGCCTACAATCACCATCACCCAGATCAAGAAGGTAAAGCGCAGGGGCTGGTACGTTCCCGGCGTGAGCTGTCCGTCCAGCGTGGTCATCATAGCCCCTGCAATGCCGCAAATGGCAGAGCCAAGAATGAAAACCTGCAAGTGGCGCGCTGTGACGTCCTTGCCCATGGCTTCGGCGGCATCTTCATTGTCACGGATTGCCCGTAGCATACGTCCCCAAGGGGAGTTAAGCGCACGCTGGCTGAGCCAGAAGATGATCCCAAGGACAACGGCGAACAGCGCCGCATAGAGCAGTTTGACAAAGATGGTGGAGCCTTCAACTGGGTCAAAGCCCAACGATGCAGCACGCTC
>CAWVZA010000039.1:0-19261 GCA_963934545.1 uncultured Sulfitobacter sp. | reverse complement strand
ATACGCCGCCAACCTTCAAACCGCCCAAACACCAGATTCAGTCATAACTCTTGGCGCCTTCGCAGCGTGTAGCAGTCAACGCACCCTACCCTCAAACTGACACCATACAGCAAGCACACACGTGCGCTACGCCACCACTGCACAGCATCCTTACATCGTTTTCCGATGTAAGCACTACTGGGGAGCTATAGGCGCTGACGTCAGACACCACTCAAGCGTCTTATCTGCGGGATTTAGCTTGGCGTTGCGAGGTATTTTGTCTTTGGGCATACGTTTATAGTAGTCACGTCGCCATTCAACATAGTCCTTCAGCACAGCATCTGTAATCTTTTCAACAGTATTAGTGCCGCAGTATTCGTGCCAAAACTTGCTCACACGCTGTATCTGACGCAGCATATAGGGGCTTGTTTGCTGCCCCTTAGCATTCTTCCCACGCTTGTAATCACCACGTAAGTGCTGTGCTTCACGCACTCGCACGTACTCGTTGATGACATCTGAGAAGCGTTTCTATTGTGTTGGTAAGTTCTGCTCTTTGCAAAACTCAAGTTCGTAATACGCACGCACAGCACGTTCACGTGCTGTTTCTAAGTCACGTGTCTTCAATGACTTATAGATGTAACGACGATTGCCTGCGTACAAACGCACTTGGAAGATGCCGTTGCGTGTGCTCAACAGCACTGCGCCGTCTTTCAGTCGTTCAGCATACTCTGCGTCTATTTTGTCTGACAAATGCCTAACATCCAAGCCAAATCCACGTTTTGACTAACAGTTACATAACATTTTATACTTAGCAGGGGAATGCTAAGTATTTGATATTAAATGTTAAGTTATACGTCCGTGACAGTGCTTGAACTTGTCGCCTGATCCGCATGGGCACAGATCGTTCCGGCCTGGATTACCCCATGTGGACGGATCATCTTCGTTGAATCCGTTTTCTGGATTTGTCGACGGTGCTGTACTCTCTACCGCGTCGCCATATTCTGCTGCCGCGGCTTTCTGCTGCTCCATCATCTGGTCGATCAAACGCTGCTGTTCTTCTTCGCTTGCTGGCTCAATCCGCGACAAACGCTGGGTCACATCCTGACGCAAACTGTCGAGCATCGTTTCAAACAGCTGGAAGGATTCGTTCTTATACTCGTTCAGTGGGTCACGCTGGGCATAACCACGGAAACCAACAACCGAGCGCAGATGCTCAAGCGTGAGCAAGTGATCGCGCCATTTCGCATCGATGGTCTGAAGCAAGAAGTGCTTTTCAATGTTGCGCATATTTTCAGGGCCAAACTTCTCGGCTTTTTCGGCCATCAGCTTGTCTGTTGCCTCGATCAGACGCTCGCGAATAGTTTCGTCATCAACGCCATCTTCTTCGCACCATGCAATCACAGGAACGTCCACGCCCAGCTGTTCAATCACGGCGGCATAAAAGCCTTCAGTGTCCCACTGATCCGCATATGTTTTCGGCGGCATATATTGATCGATCAGGTCGTCAATCATCTGGTGGCGCATATCTTCAGTGATCTCATGAAGGTCTTGGCTCTCCATAATATCGCGACGCTGGCCAAAAATAACTTTGCGCTGCTCATTCATTACGTCATCGAATTTCAACAGCTGCTTGCGAATGTCAAAGTTGCGACCCTCGACCTTGGCTTGTGCGCGCTCAAGTGACTTGTTCACCCATGGGTGAATGATCGCTTCGCCCTCTTTGAGGCCTAGTGAAGTCAGCACTTTTTCCAACCGTTCAGAGCCAAAGATACGCATCAGATCATCTTCGAGCGACAGGAAGAAGGACGAACGCCCCGGATCACCCTGACGGCCAGAACGGCCACGCAACTGGTTATCGATGCGGCGGCTCTCGTGGCGCTCGGAGGCCAGCACAAAGAGGCCACCAGCCTCCAGCACTTTCTTTTTCTCGTCTGCGGTCTCTGCCTCAATTCGCTTGCGCAATTCAACGGGATCAGCTTCTGGATCAGCGGCGAGTGCTTCGAGCACCTTCAGCTCGACGTTACCGCCCAACTGAATATCAGTACCACGGCCCGCCATGTTGGTCGCAATGGTCACAGCACCAAACTTACCAGCATCGCCAACGATCTGGGCTTCCTGCTCGTGCTGACGCGCGTTCAGGACGTTGTGGGGAATGCCCTCTGCTTCCAGCATCCTGCTAAGCATCTCGGACTTCTCGATAGAAGTCGTACCTACTAGGCAGGGCTGACCCTCGGCGTGCGCAATCTTGGTCTTCTCGATCATCGCGGCGTACTTCTCAGCAGCGGTGCGATAAACAGCATCATCCTCATCTACACGAGCGATCGCCACGTTGGTCGGCACTTCAACAACGCCAAGACCGTAAATCTCCATGAATTCGTCAGCTTCAGTGAGCGCCGTACCTGTCATGCCTGCAAGCTTGTCATAGAGACGGAAGTAGTTTTGGAAAGTAACCGACGCCAGCGTGATATTCTCTGGCTTGATGTCGACGCCCTCTTTGGCCTCGATCGCTTGGTGCAGGCCATCGCCCAAACGGCGGCCAGCCATCATGCGGCCTGTGAATTCGTCGATCAGGACAACTTCGCCTTCGCGCACGATGTAGTCTTTGTCTTTCTCGAACAACTTGTGCGCACGCAGACCTTGGTTCACGTGGTGCACAATCGACGTGCTTTCGGGATCATAGAGGGTCATGCCCTCTTCCAGCATTTCGCGTGCGCGCAACTGCTCTTCGAGGAACTCGATGCCCTCATCCGTAAAGGCCACGTTGCGGGTCTTCTCGTCCAACTCGTAGTGCTCAGGCACCAACGTCGGGATCACGGTATCAACTGTGATGTACAAATCAGAGCGGTCATCGGAGGGGCCTGAGATGACGAGCGGCGTACGTGCTTCATCGATCAGGATACTGTCGACTTCATCCACGATGGCAAAGTTATGCTGCTTTTGGAAAATCTCACTCAGCTCGGCCTTCATGTTGTCGCGCAGGTAGTCAAAGCCAAGCTCGTTATTAGTGGCGTAGGTGATATCGCAGTTATACGCGTCACGCTTGAGATCATCAGGCATGTTGGGCACGATATAGCCCGTCGTCAGACCGAGCGAGCCAAACACTTTGCCCATCCATTCCGCGTCACGCTTCACAAGGTATTCGTTCACGGTAACGATGTGCACACCCTTATGGGCCAGCGCATTGAGATAGGCGGCGAACGTCGCTGTGAGCGTCTTACCCTCACCCGTCTTCTGCTCTGCCACATTCCCTTGATGCAGGAAGATCGCACCCATCAACTGGGTATCAAATGCCCGCAGGCCAAGAGTACGGAGTGCACCCTCGCGACAGTTGGCAAATGCTTCGGGCAGCAGGTCATCAAGGCTCTCACCCTTTAAGGCGCGGGTCGCGAGCTCTTCGGTCTTATCTTTGATCTGCTCGTCAGAGAGTTTTTGGAATTCAGGCTCAAGCGCATTCACCTTCTCGACAAGCGGGCGGACAGCCTTGATCTTACGATCATTAGGCGTTCCAAAAACCTTTTTCGTGAGTTTTCCAAGTCCCAGCATGCGATCTCCAGCCGAAGTTTAAATTCTATTGCGCGATCTGCTTGCCCCGCAAACGCCCAGTCCATAAATAGAAGGGGAGAATGGTGGCATTACGCCGCGCCCAACAGCGATGTAAGGGCCACCATCTAGCAAGTCAATGTAACCGGCCACATACTGCCGGAATGATAGGACGATCCATGCAAAAACGACTCACTTTTCTGGCACCACTGGCATTTGCAGCCACACTTGCCCTTCCTGCCTCCGCTCAGGAGACTGTAACAGCCGATCCATCCGTTGTGGTTGCGACTGTCGGTGACACCAAAATCACGGTTGGTCACATGATCGTGGCATGGGCCAGTCTGCCACAACAATATCAGGAATTGCCCGACGAAGTCCTTTTCCAAGGCATCCTCGACCAGCTGGTCCAGCAATCAGCCCTTGAGCAGCAGTTTACAGGCGAATTGCCAAAACGCGTAGAAATTCAGATCGAAAACGAACGGCGCTCACTCACTGCTGGTGAAGCTATCAACACCATTATGGAAGCCCCGCTGGACGAAGCTGAAGTACAAGCAGCCTATGGCGCTGACTATGGCACAACAGATCAAGAGCCCGAGTATAATGCGTCACATATTCTGGTAGAGACGGAAGAGGCGGCATTGGAAGTTGTTGCTGCTCTTGAGGGTGGTGCAGAATTTGCTGCCGTTGCACGCGAGAAGTCTACAGGTCCATCAGGCCCTAATGGTGGGCAACTTGGCTGGTTTGGCAAAGGTGCGATGGTGCCCGAATTTGAACAGGCCGTTATTACCATGGAACCTGAAGCGATTTCAGCACCCGTGAAGACGCAGTTTGGCTGGCATATCATTCGCCTCAACGAGACCCGTGTGCCAGACGCACCGGCATTGGAGGAAGTACGCGAGCAGATCGAAATGCAGATCCGTCAGATCCGTGCGCAAACAAAAATTGAAGAAGTCACTGCAGCAGCGGATGTTGATCGCAGTGGTGCGGACGGCATCAACCCCTCCGTGATCAAACAAGTAACTGCACTGGAGTAAGTATTACATGGCTCAAATCATCGCCGTCTCTCCATTAGCGCCTGCGGCGTTTCCTGCTCTGCCAGAAATCGCTGGGGTGAAATATTCGACCGCCGCAGCGGGGGTAAAGTACGCGGGACGCACGGACGTTATGCTTGCGACGCTGATCCCTGGAACGGCCATAGCAGGAGCTTTCACGCGGTCTACCACACGCTCGGCTTCGGTTCTTGACTGTCAGGCGAAGCTGGGCGGAGCCAGCCATAAGGGCGCGGCGATCCTCGTGAACTCCGGCAACTCTAACGCTTTTACAGGCAAAGGTGGAGTTGTCTCGGTCGATGCAATCACGTTAGCCGTGGCTGATGCTTGTGATATTCCTCAGGAGAGGATTTTCACATCGTCAACAGGCGTCATTGGAGAGCCATTACCACATGACCGCATCACAGCAGTGCTCGGCACTCTGGCAACACAGGCCAAATCTGATGGTATAGCTGAGGCTGCAAAAGCTATCATGACGACCGACACCTTCCCAAAAGGAGCCTCCGCCACGATAGAGGTGGATGGAAAAATAGTTTCGATCTCGGGCATAGCAAAGGGCTCAGGGATGATTGCTCCCGATATGGCTACGATGCTTGTCTACATCTTTACAGATGCATTAATTGATCAAGACACCTTGCAAGCGCTTGTTTCCCACAGCAATGAAAAGACATTCAACTCCATCACCGTCGACAGTGACAAATCAACCTCCGATAGCTTGATCGTCGCCGCGACAGGTGCGAGCGGCGTTTCAGTCGCGGCGCATGACGGCTTTGCCAAAGCGCTGCATGCCGTCATGCTCGATCTTGCGCATCAGGTGGTCAAGGATGGTGAAGGTGCCACAAAATTTGTCGAGGTGGCGGTAAGCGGTGCATCAAATGATACCGACGCAAAAATACATGCAATGTCCATCGCCAACTCCCCTTTGATCAAGACCGCCATAGCTGGTGAAGATCCCAATTGGGGTCGTGTTGTTATGGCCGTGGGGAAGTCGGGAGCGGCTGCAGATCGTGACCGGCTTGCGATCCGTTTTGGTGACGTAGAAGTCGCAAAGGATGGTTGGCGTAGTGAGGGCTATTCTGAAGAAGCCGCCGCTACTCATATGAAGGGTCAGAACATCGTGATTGGCGTCGACATTGGACTTGGGTCGGGGACGGCAACAGTCTGGACCTGTGACCTGACCCACGGGTATATCAGTATCAATGCAGATTATCGCTCATGAAGATGGTTTTGGTATCCGCTGTCGCTCTGATTGATGTTGATGGTCGTGTTATGCTTGCTCAACGTCCACCCGGCAAGTCAATGGCTGGTCTATGGGAATTTCCCGGTGGGAAGGTTGAAGTTGGCGAGACACCGGAAGTTGCTTTGATTCGTGAGCTTCAAGAAGAACTGGGAATCGACACATGGGCCTCCTGTCTTGCGCCACTGACCTTCGCGAGCCACTCCTACGATGACTTTCACCTCATGATGCCTCTGTTTGCCTGCCGCAAATGGGAGGGCACGCCACAAGCCCGTGAAGGGCAGACTCTCAAATGGGTAAAACCTGCGGAGATGCGGGATTATCCCATGCCAGCGGCAGATATCCCGCTGATTGCTGTTTTGCGCGACTGGTTATAGAAAAATTTACGTTTCATACTTAATTTTTGGCATAATTTCTATTTTTTGCGTCGGTTGCACTGACATCGTAGACAATTCATTGTAGTCTTATATCACATTATTCTGGGGAGGATTGATATGTTGCGTACAATTACACTTGGTAGTTCCATCTCAATACAGGGGACTTTTGTTCGCGCAATGCCGGATGGCCGTATTGCAGTACAAGTCGACAACACAATTTACTCTGGCGTGCCAGCCACCAAGGAGTAAGAAAACAAATTTAGACATTAAAAAAGGGACGGTGCAAAATACCGTCCCTTTTTTTATTTGTATGAGGCGCCGCTTAGGCCAGCGTGCGGGTCACTTCTTCACGTGTGAAGATTTCGATCACATCGTCAGGACGAATGTCATCGTAGTTCTCGAACGCCATGCCACATTCCTGACCAGACTGGACCTCTGGCACTTCGTCCTTGAAGCGCTTGAGCGTCTTGAGCGTTCCTTCGTGGATGACCACGTTGTCGCGCAACAGACGTACACCCGCAGAGCGGCGTGCCACCCCTTCGGTGACCAGACAACCAGCGACTTTGCCGATGCCCGTGACCTTGAAGACCTCTTTGATGTTGGCGTAGCCAATAAAGGTTTCTTTGATCTCGTTGCTGAGCAGGCCAGAAGCCGCTGCTTTCACATCATTCACCAGATCATAGATGATCGAGTAATAGCGGATTTCGACACCTTTCTGGTTGGCGGTGTTACGGGCAGATGCGTTTGCACGGACGTTAAAGCCCATGATCGGCGCACCTGACGCTTCGGCCAGACCAACATCAGTCTCGGTAATCGCGCCAACACCGGAGTGCAGGACACGAACACGGACTTCGTCGTTACCGATCTTCTCCATAGCCTGAACGATTGCTTCGGCAGAACCCTGCACGTCCGCTTTGACCAAGATTGGAAGCTCGGACACGTTCTCGTCCGCTTTGGCATTTGCCATCAGCTGATCGAGCGTCGTCGCAGCACCAGCCGCAGCACGTTTATCTTTTGCAGCGTTGGCACGGTATTCCGCGATTTCACGCGCTTGCGCTTCAGTCTCGGTCACGTTCAGCACATCGCCCGCCTCAGGTGTACCATTAAGACCAAGAACCTCGACAGGAACCGAAGGACCAGCTTCTTTGATGCGGTTACCCTGATCGTCGATCAGCGCACGGACTTTACCGTACTGCTCACCCACGACAAAGATATCACCAGTGCGCAGTGTGCCGTTCTGAACCAGAACCGTTGCGACAGGACCGCGACCCACGTCCAGCTTCGCCTCGATCACGGCACCAACGGCGGCACGATCAGGGTTGGCTTTCAGCTCAAGGATCTCGGACTGCAGTGCAATCGCTTCGAGCAATTCATCAAGGCCTTGGCCTGTGATTGCAGACACTTCAACGTCCTGAACTTCACCGGACATTTTCTCGACGATAACTTCATGCTGCAGCAAGGCTGCGCGCACTTTGTCAGGATCGGCTGATGGCTTGTCGACCTTGTTGATCGCTACGATCATCGGCACTTTGGCCGCCTTCGCGTGCGCAATCGCCTCGATCGTCTGTGGCATCACAGCATCGTCCGCCGCGACAACCAGAACCACGATGTCCGTTACCTGTGCACCGCGTGAGCGCATGGAGGTAAAGGCTGCGTGACCAGGCGTGTCGAGGAAGGACAAAACCTGCCCACCCTCGGTTGTGACCTGATAAGCACCGATGTGCTGGGTAATGCCACCGGCCTCGCCCGCAACAACTTTTGCCTTACGGATCGCGTCGAGCAAGGATGTCTTACCATGGTCAACGTGGCCCATGATGGTGATGACGGGTGGGCGACCTTTCAGATCGGCCGCGTCATCGACTTCCAGCTTAATCACATCTTCCACGTCCGCGTCGGAGACACGAACTACCTTGTGGCCGAACTCTTCGATGATCAGCTCTGCGGTATCTGCATCAATCGTTTCGTTTTGACCGATCATCAAACCACTGTTCATCAGCGCTTTTACGACGGCGCCTGTCTTCTCTGCCATACGAGCAGCCAATTCAGACACAACAATCGCTGGTGGCAGCTGAACATCACGAATGATCTTCTCGCGTTCAACATTGCCGCCCATCGCTTTCGCACGTGCACGGTCTTGCTTGCGCTTCATCTGTGCCATGGAGCGTTGACGGCCACCTTCGCCACCACGCATCGCCTGATTGACCGTCAGCTTACCTGAGCGACGATCATCATCCTGACGATTCTTCTTGTTGGTTTCCTCACGGTCACGCTCTGTTTTGCGTGGAGTCGCGGAAGGGAGCGCTTTGTTGGGTGCGGCACGTGGTGCTGCTTCCGCCTTCGGATTGGCTGCTGCTTGTGCTGCTGCCTCCGCATCACGCTTGGCGCGCTCTTCATCTTCGGCTTTCGCCTTGAGGCTCTCTTCGCGTGCTTTGTCTTCCGCCTCTTTGGCATCGATCTCGGCACGGCGGCGCTCACGGTCTTCTGCGCGCGCTTTTTCTTCTGCTTCACGCGTTGCGGCCTCTTCGACCTCACGCGATTTCGCAGCTTGCACAGCCTTTAGGCGGCGTTCCATTTCGGAATCAGTGATACCTGCTGGACGCTTGGAAGGGTCCCCTGCAGGTCCCACGCCCGGGCCAGATGGCTTTTGGCCACCAGGTTTTGGCACCACAACGCGCTTGCGCTTGGTCTCCACCACAACGTTTTTGGTACGTCCGTGGCTAAAGCTCTGCTTTACGTTAGCTGGACGCGAACCGCCCAGACCCAATGTTTTTCTGCCGTCACTATCGCTCATCTAGCTCGTCTATCCTTTCGGCTGGTCGATACCAGCCTCGTTTTTGCGCACGCCGTTCAATCTATGGGCTTCCTCTACAACACGCAGAGTGAGTCCACCAGAGGCGAGCGCCCCATGTATCACAGTTTGGCGTCCGAATGCCAAACCCAATTCATCCGCCGTCAGACAACCAACGTAGTGTCCATAGTGCGGAGTACTCAATTTTGATTTGCCGCGTCCTGATCCGTCCACAGCTTGGATCAACACGAGAGCTTCTTCTGTTTGCAGCCAGCCTTTGACTTTTTCATAGCCTGCCACGGCTTTACCCGCTTTTCGCTGCATTGAGATCAGGTCCACCACACGGCGGGCCAACTGTTTCTCAACTTCGTCCACCAGATTATCTGGTATTTTCACAGGTTGCTTCGCACTACGCGAGAACAACCCTTTTTTCACGGCCAGCTCAAGGGCGTCGCGATCCGCGCTCACCCACATTCCGCGGCCAGGCAATTTGCCCATTACGTCCGCGAATACCTGACCCTCAGGTCCCACAACGAAACGTATCAACCGATATTTTGGTTGCACCTCACCTGTAGCAAGGCATTTACGCTCTTCACCGCTCGTCTGGTCTTTGGATGCGCCACCGCGTCCCATACTGGTTCTACCCCAGACCTACGATCAGGCCTCGGCCTCCTCGTCTGCTTCGACATCGTCTGCCGCATCTGCCTCAAGATCAGCAGGGTCTACCCAACCCAACATAACACGTGCTGTCATGATCATGGATTGCGCATCTTCGAGTGTCATCTCGAAGGGCTCAAGCGTACCGTCATCTTTGACCCGCTCGCCGTTTTCAGTGGTCCAGCCACCCGCCAGTTCCCAATCCGCACAAGTGGCGAAATCTTCGAGTGTTTTCACATCGTCTTTGGCAAGAGCTTGGACCATTTGTGGCGTCAGACCTTCAAAGTTAATCAAGCTATCCTCTGCGCCCAGCGCACGGGCCGCATCAAGGGCTGCCTTGTTTTGCGCTTCAAGTACATCACGGGCACGGGCCTGCAACTCACCTGCAGTTGCTTCATCAACGCCGTCAATGACCAGCAGTTCGCCCACTTCGACGTACGCAACTTCTTCGAGGCTCGTGAAGCCCTCAGACACCAAAAGCTGGGCAAAGAATTCGTCCAGGTCAAGGTTGTCCATGAACAGTTTGGTGCGCAGCTCAAACTCGGCCTGACGGCGCGAGCTTTCCTGCTCTTCGGTCATGATGTCGATATCGAGGCCAGTAAGCTGGCTCGCGAGACGTACGTTTTGGCCACGACGGCCAATCGCCAGCGACAGCTGCTCTTCTGGAACAACGACTTCGATTTTACCCGCTTCTTCGTCCAAAACAACTTTGGACACTTCCGCAGGCTGAAGCGCATTCACGAGGAATGTTGGCATGTCTTCGTTCCACGGGATGATATCGATCTTCTCACCTTGAAGCTCGTTCACAACAGCCTGAACACGGCTACCGCGCATACCAACACAGGCACCAACAGGATCGATAGAACCATCATAGGAAATCACGGCAATCTTGGCGCGGGAACCGGGGTCACGGGCAACTGCTTTGATCTCGATGATGCCGTCATAGATTTCGGGCACTTCCATCTTGAACAACTCGGCCATGAACTCGGGCGCTGTACGGCTCAGGAAAATCTGCGGGCCGCGCTGCTCGCGGCGCACTTCCTTGATGTAGACGCGGATACGGTCGTTCGGGCGATATGATTCGCGGCCAATTTTCTCGTTGCGGCGCAGGATCGCTTCGCCAGCACCCACATCAACGATAACGTTGCCATACTCTTCACGCTTGACCAGACCATTAACGATCGTGCCTGCGCGGTCTTTGAACTCTTCGAACTGGCGATCACGCTCCGCTTCGCGAATCTTCTGCAAGATAACCTGCTTGGCAGACTGCGCCGCAATGCGGCCCATCTCAACGGGCGGTACTTCTTCTACCAACTGCTGACCAATTTCGGGAGCGGCCATATACTGCTTGGCTTGCTCAACCGTAAATTCGGCCTGATAGTTTTCCAGCTCATCATCCGCCACAACCGTACGCACACGTGTAAACGTCGCACGACCCGTCTTGCGGTCGATATCAACACGAATGTCCATTTCCGCACCGTAACGGGACTTGGCAGCGCGGGCGAGGGATTCTTCCATCGCTTCGATCACCAGCAGGGGATCAATCATCTTTTCACGGGCAACAGCTTCGGCAGTTTGCAACAGCTCAAGCTGGTTTGCGGATGTAATGGCCATTATTTTTCTCCCTCGTCAGACAGATGCGTCTGAACTTCGTCAAATTGAGTCTCGTCGATCACGCCGGACGCTTTGCGCTGGCGCAGCATTTCTTTGATCAGCTCGTCCGTCAGGACCAGCTTTGCGTCTGACAACCATTCGAATTGCAGGCCAACGGTGCCCTCTTCGATGTTAATCAACACTTCGTTTCCTTCAACGCCCGCCAGCTCACCCTTAAAGCGGCGGCGGCCATCGATCATGTCGTCGGTTTCGATCTTGGCTTCATAGCCCTCGAAATTCACAAAATCCTTGAGGCGCGTCAGCGGACGGTCGATTCCTGGGCTGGACACCTCAAGCGCGTATTCATCAACGATCGGATCTTCCACATCAAGGACCGCACCCACAGCAGTGCTAATCTGTCCCAGATCATCAACTTCGATCCCGCCATCAGGCTTGTCCGCCATAATCTGCAAGATTGAGGTCTTACCGCTCATCAAGCGCACGCGCACCAGCTCATACCCCATATCTTCGACCACGGGGGTAATGATCTCGGCGAGACGCCTGTCCATAGCTGCTTTTGCGATTAGATCGTTGTTCATATTCTCACTTGGCTTTAGGCACAAAAAAACGGGCGCGCGGCCCGTGTGTCAGGTTCGATGGGCGCTTGGTTTGGACCCGAGCGACGCGCTATTAAATTTCATATACGCGTGGTGCGTGAGAACATCAAGCCCCCCACCACCGCTGGGCAGCGCGCAGGTCGTCAAACACACCACGCCCCAGCATCATGGGCATCGCCACACTGCGCGCAACGGCCTGACCATCCCAGACGGCGATATCATCAAACCCTGTGAGAGCGGAGGCATCAGCAATGTCGGCACCGTCCACCAAATATTCGGCAACAGCCTGTGTGCGGACCAAAGAGGAAGGGATAGAGACAAGCTCAACCTCGTCAAACCATCCCGACTGTCCGTCTTTCCAATGAACCGCGACACGCTCGGCCAAAAGCTGCTGACCCGCTGCAAAATGGCGCACGCGGTAGAGGCCGGTACCAATGCCTGCTTGAGCGTCATGCGCAGGGCGAATGATATGGGCGGAATCGCTCAACGTGAAAGGCAGGGCAGGATCAGGGTCGGCCAATGTAATCTCTACAATTGATTGCCCGCGCGCACGAACCTCGCCCAGCGCCGAGAGGCTGTGCACGACATCAGCCACCGTGAATAGCGTACCATCATGAAAAGTGATACCTTCGCGCAAATCGAATGCCCAAACGCGCGCATCAGGAGAACTGCGCCATGCTGTCGCCAACTCACCATGCAGAGTGCCGTCGGCGGCCACTTCGGTCAGTGTCTCGTAGATAAGGCCAAGGCGTGCGACCTGCATGAACAGCCCGTCACCTTTTATCCAATCATCACTGCGCATCGCACCCGACAGCGCAAGACGCAGCTTACCGCCTCGTTGTGGCAATGGTCCCGCACTGACACCAGCCGCCGCAAGGAGTGCAGCAGCGGCGGCGCTGGAAAACAGCGCACGGCGATCAAGAGGTTTGCGACTCATGTAACTGCGATCCGGTCCATGGCGCGCACTAGTTCTGCGCTGATCCCCGGCTCTGACAACGCGTGGCCCGCATTGCGCACCATTTTAAGCTCGGCCTTGAGCCACACTTTTGCAATCGAATAGGCGCTGGCAGGCGGGCAGATCATGTCGTACCGCCCCTGCACAATCACACCTGGAATGTGGGCTATGCGATCCATCTGGGCAAGGATCTGGCCGTCGTACTCCAGAAAACCGTTGTTGATGAAATAGTGATTCTCGAGCCGTGCAAAGGCACGAGCATATTCCCCCGGCCCTTCATGCATCTGACCTGTGGAGGAAATAGAAGCGAGCGCATTTTCCCAGCCCGACCACGCACGAGCAAAGCGCGTCTGTTGGGACATATCGTCGGAGAACAGGCGGCGGTGGTATGCCTTGATATAATCGTCACGCTCATCTTCGGGAACGAGAGCGACAAATTTGTCCCAGACTTCAGGCCAGAACTTACCTGCACCACCGCCATAGAACCAATCAAGTTCCACTTGCGTCATGAGGAAGACACCGCGCAGCACCAGATTGCGCACAGCCTCTGGGTGGGTCTGGGCATATATCAGCGAAAGTGTCGCACCCCAACTGCCGCCAAAGACGACCCACTGCGCGATGCCCAGCGTCTCACGAATCAGTTCAATGTCGTCAACCAGATGCCATGTGGTGTTATCCGTACAAGACGCATGGGGCGTCGAACGCCCGCACCCGCGCTGATCAAATAAGACGATGCGATAAACAGCAGGATCAAAATACCGCCGCATCGACGGGCTGCACCCTCCACCTGGGCCGCCGTGCAATACAACAACGGGGATACCCTGCGGGTTGCCACACTGCTCAACATATACCTCATGCCCCTGACCCACGGCCAACATACGTCGGTCGAAGGGGTCGATGGGCGGATGCAGATATTGCACTGCGCGCTTTTGATCAGGGGTCTTATCCATTACGAGCCTATATAGGTTGAGCAGACATTGAATACGAGGAGCGCCAGAATGCAAGCACATCAGAGCACAGTCGACGACGCAGAAGTCGCAAAGTTTGAAGCCATGGCCGCCGAATGGTGGGACACCGAGGGTAAGTTCAAGCCTTTGCATATGCTCAACCCTTGCCGCCTCAATTATATCACAAACCAGATTGCGGGGGAGTTTGACCGTGATCTTACCCAGCCCGAGCCGTTCAAAGGATTGCGTATCCTTGATATCGGTTGCGGTGGTGGTCTGCTGTCTGAACCGATGGCGCGCTTGGGCGCGACTGTTATGGGGGCTGACGCCGCAGCGGGAAATATTCCTGTGGCGCAGATCCATGCGGAGCAGTCAGGCCTGACCATTGACTACCGCCACACCACCGCCGAGGCATTGGCAGAAGCGGGTGAGCAGTTTGATGTGGTGCTAAATATGGAAGTGGTCGAGCACGTTGCCTCTCCCATCAGCTATCTCACTGCTTGCCGTGAATTACTCAAACCAGGTGGGCTGCACATCTGCTCCACACTTAATCGCAATGCAAAATCATATGTCGTGGCAATAATCGGGGCGGAGCATGTAATGCGCTGGCTCCCCAGGGGCACCCATGAGTGGTCAAAGTTCATTACACCAGACGAACTTTATACTCTGCTCGGCGAAGCGGGATTGGAGCCCGTGGATCGCAAAGGGTTCGTGTTCAATCCGCTGTTGTGGAGTTGGAGCCTTTCGGCAAAAGACCTCAGCGTAAATTACGTCACTGCAAGCCTGAAGCCAAAGGCCTAGTCGATCTGCTTGCGCAATTCCCGCAAGATCGGCAGGGCAGCGCGGGCCTTTTCTTCACCAAGGTCATTCACCACTTTAGTGATCATCGGTGCAATCTGGTTCAATGCTGCATCGCGGGCCTGACGCCCTGCGGGACTAATGCTTACCACTTTGCGCCGCGCATCATCCCAATCAGGCCGGATGTGGATGTATCCCGCCCACTCCAGTTTGGCCAATGTGTTGGTCATGGCACCGCGCGTCACATGAAAAATCGCGGCCAGTTGTGCGGGGGAGCGCTCCACATCACGCCACGCGAGGTTATTGAGCACGGCAAAGTGCGAAATCTCCATACCCTTAGGCAACACTTTGGTCAGTCGGCTGCGCAATATCTGCTCTGCGCCCAGCACTTCGCTGAACAGCATAATCGCGAGGGTATGGGAATCCTCGGTCATACTGGTCCGTTAAAAGGGCGTTTGTGGCTCATACTTGGGACTTTAGCACGGGAGACCTCTGTCTGTGTGACGTCCAATTCAAACATATATACCCCTGCATCGGTACCTGCGTCTAGGATCACCTCCCCCCACGGCGCAACAACCAGTGAGTGGCCATAGGTATCGCGGGTTTTATGAGCATCGCTTGCGTGTGTTCCTGTCTGTGCAGGAGCGATCACAAAGCATCCCGTTTCAATGGCACGAGCCCTCAAAAGTGTGTGCCAGTGCGCGCGCCCTGTGACGGGTGAAAACGCGGCAGGCACTGTAAGGACATTTGCACCAGCCTCTGCCAAAGCCTGAAATAACGCCGGAAACCGGACATCATAGCAAATGGTCATGCCGATATTGGCGAAAGAAGTACGTGCCAGAACTGCCTGATGCCCCGGACGGTACGCAGATGATTCTTTCCACGTCTCTGTGGGCGTAACCTGCACATCAAACATATGGATTTTGTCGTATCGCGCGATGATCTCTCCCTGAGGATCTATCAAGAAGGAGCGGTTCGCAAAGCGCCCATCCACATCCTCCGTCTTCACACCGAGCGATCCAATCAAAAGCCAAACGCCCAGCGCTTTTGCATCTGATCGCAAAGCAGCGAGCGTTGGGTCATCAGCTTCGTGATACAGAACGCTGCGCTGGTGATCGCGGCTGGTCGAGATGCAATTTGTCACTTCAGGCGTGAGGACAAGTTCCGCCCCTTGCGTCGCGGCATCCCCCAACATCACACGTGTCACAGCCAGATTGGCAGCCGGATCATCACTCACGTTCAGTTGGAGGATCGCTGCCCTCATGCGGTCAGCAGCGCGTCGAGTTTGCCAGCACTCTCAAGCGCGTGAAGCTCGTCGCAGCCACCAACATGGATGTCGCCTACAAAAATTTGCGGAACAGTACGTGCACCGCTCGCACGCTTAATCATCTCAGGTTTGCGATCAGGATTGGCCAGCACATCCACTTCGGAAAAGCTAACACCTTTTTGGTTCAGCAGGCGTTTGGCGGCATGGCAGAAGCCACAAAGTGGGGATGTGTAGATTTCGACAGATTGCATGATGTGTTCCTTTTCAACAGGTGTTGGAAAGGGATTTAAGCGTCTTTGCCCGCTCTTGCTAGGGTTAGAACGCGCACGGGGCCGGAGGAGGCATCCATACAGGCCCGTGTGCAGGCCATCAGTGTAGCGCCAGTTGTCATTACATCGTCGATAAGGAGGACGGGACGGCGTTTAAGCAGCGCACTACGCCTCGGGTGAGGGCGGATTGCATTTTCGAGTGTTTTGAAACGTGAATCGTGGCTCATACCATCCAACAAAACGGTACGCCGCACCCGCACCAGTGCATCAGGACACCATTCTAGATTCAATTGGTCTGCAACAACTTTTGCCAAAAGCGCGGACTGATTGTAGCGCCGTTTAAGCAAGCGTGACCAATGCAGCGGTACAGGTACAACAATCGCATCCTCTGCCACCAACCCACGCATCATATTTGCCATCCACAGACCTGCTGGCCGCGCCATTTCCTGCCGGTCCCCATGTTTGAGCGCGAGGACGAGCTTGCGGCCTGTATCGCGGTACATCATTGCCGCACGACCCTGAACCCACGGTTTGGGCGCTCCCATACAGGCGTCATAATGATTCTGGACCCCGTCCCCGTCCGCGGGCAGCGCAGCACCACAGCAATCACACATCATGCCACCCAAAAACGCCGTATCACGCCAACATGTTCCACAAAGGCCAAAAGCACTCTCGACGGTAACCCCACATGTAATGCAACGCGGGGGATAGATCAGGGACACCGCTGTTTGAAGTTGCGCCAACGCCAGCCTATATCCTCATTATGACAGCACCAATGACAGACCGCAGCGCACTAAGCGCCCATCGCAATCGCTCCACGCCAGATGGATTGTTTCTCCATTCCGCCGCAGCAGACGAGCTTCAAGATCGCTTAGATATGGTTAACAAGTCGTTTACGACGCCAGCGATTGTCACGGGCTTCAATGATTTTTGGTCACCGCTGCATCCAAACGCAAAGATTGTTTCCGATACGGAAACACTGAACCTCGTTCCGCAGTCTCATGATTTAGTTGCGCATGTCATGAGTCTGCACTGGGCGAACGATCCCGTAGGGCAACTCATCCAATGTCGCCGCGCATTGAAGCCCGACGGGCTGTTCATCGCGATCAGTTTTGGCGGCGATACGCTACAAGAATTACGCCGTGCGCTGGGCGAAGCCGAAATCGCCGTGACGGGTGGCCTGTCTCCACGCATCGCACCGATGCCCGAGTTGCGCGATCTGGGTGGGTTGCTTCAACGCGCAGGATTCGCCCTGCCTGTCGCAGATACTGCAACGCTGACAGTGGAATATCGCGATATTTGGCACCTGATGCGCGACCTACGTGCGATGGGCGAAACCAACGCCCTCACTGCGCGATTGCGTCGTCCAACACGCCGCGCTGTTTTCGAGCAGGCACAAATCCTCTATGCGACAAACTTTGCCGCATCCTCTGGTCACTTGAACGCCAGCTTTGAGCTTCAAGTCCTCACGGGGTGGTCACCAGATGCCTCACAACCCCAGCCACTGCGTCCCGGATCAGCACAACAACGATTGAGCGACGCGCTTGGCACCCCTAAAAAGCCCCTGCGCGATTGACCCCGCGCAAAATCTAACTATGTGAATGCTGACACCATGCAGGATAATCCGATGAAAGATATGCGCCCCACCGAGACGGCAACATGCCCTATTCACGCTGATGCGGACCACCCACCGGTGCCGCGCCCGAAGATTGGCGTGCTGGTTGGCAATCTGGGAACGCCTGATAACTACGATTATTGGTCCATGCGCCGCTATCTGGGTGAGTTCCTGTCGGACCGTCGTGTCATCGATTACTCCCCATGGCTGTGGCAGCCACTGTTGCAGTTGGTTATTTTGACCAAGCGCCCCTTCACATCTGGTGCAGCTTACAAGTCCATCTGGAACGAAGAGCAGAATGAAAGCCCTCTGCTCACGATCACCAAGACGCAGACGGCCAAGATCGCAGCAGAGATGCAAAGTACATATGGCGATGAGGTCATGGTTGAGTACTGCATGCGCTATGGCAATCCCTCGACGCAAAGCAAAGTCGAGAAGCTGGTGAAGGCGGGATGCACTAAAATCCTCTTCTTCCCACTCTATCCTCATTACGCTGGTGCGACCTCTGCCACTGCCTGTGACAAGTTTTTCGAGGCGCTGGGCAAAGAGAAGTGGCAACCTGCCAGCCGCACAGTCCAACCATATTTTGACCGCCCCGATTATATCGACGCGCTCGCAAAATCTATTGAGACAAAATATGCCGAGCTTGAGACGCGTCCCGATATTCTTGTTTGCTCATACCACGGCGTACCAAAACGCTATCTCATGGAGGGTGATCCCTACCATTGTCAGTGCCAGAAAACGACGCGCCTGCTCAAAGAGCGGTTAGGTTGGGACGATACAGAGATCAAAACAACCTTCCAGTCAAAGTTTGGACCAGAGGAGTGGCTTCAACCCTATACGGTTGAGGAAGTAGCCCGTCTGGCAGAGCAAGGTAAAAAGAACATTGCTGTGTGCGCACCAGCCTTCTCCGCCGATTGCATCGAGACGCTTGAAGAAATCAACGAAGAGATTTTTGAGAGCTTTGAAGAAGCAGGCGGCGCACACTTCACTTACATTCCCTGCCTAAACGATGACGATGCGCATATTACTGCGCTGTCCAATGTGATCCGCGAGAATCTATCAGGTTGGGTCTGATTCTTTCTCCGCCTAAACGGTAGATACAAAAAAGGCGGCGCATTGCGCCGCCTTTTTTCTTTCAGTCAAAGACCGAAATTTAGTCACCCAAAGCTGCTGCAACCAGAACCAAAAGCAGAATTGGAACCAGAACGCCTGCAGAGGAGCTGGAAGCTTCTTCAACAATTACTGGCGCTTCGATGATCGGGTCTGCAAGTGAGCCAGCAAACGCAGAAGAAGCAACAACTGTCAGAGCAGCGGCAAGAACGAATTTTTTCATAGTAGATAACCTCCAGAAGATGGTGCAGCATGACTCTCAGTCATGGGATGCAACCAAAAAATATATCGTAGTACTTTTTTCTAAATAGCATCTGCCGCAGAAAAGGAACATGCATTCATCAAAGATTTACGAGTCGCACCCCAATGTCGTCAAATTAGCAACACTTGAGTGCCTACTTTCGCCTTACTAAACAGCTCGGCCACATGTTCATTATATAGACCAATACAGCCATTGGAC
>CAWVZA010000038.1:0-19673 GCA_963934545.1 uncultured Sulfitobacter sp. | reverse complement strand
CGTGGCGCACCAGCTCATTGGCTTGCTCATCATCGGCCATGGTGTGGATGGCGATGCTGGCATCGACCTCGATTGGCCACGCGAGGTCATAGTGCTGACCGTTCACTGTGGCGCTGATGGCTTTCTTGCCCAGCGATGTGGAGATGTCGGTTGCGACCTCGCCCGCAGTGATACCTGCGCCGTAGTGCCTGCTATTGCCGTCGGGAAGGGTGAGTGCGATCTGGACCATGTCGGTCTCCTCGTCAGTTTGGCGCCTACGAGACGCCCGGTTGCGGGTTTATATATGCCTGCATTTTCTGACTGCGTGGACCTAGCGCGTCAAGAGCGCTGCTCGTTCAAAGGGCTAAGCCTTGCGGATAGTGTCAAATGTGCCAAGGCGAACGCAGCGGCACATCCAGCGGTGATGCCCAATGATGTCAGCCCGTAGCCCACGATCATAGCTCCGCCTAATGCAGAGCCGATGGCTGCACCAAAGTAGATTGCGGCAGCGTTCAGTGCCAGCACCACGGGGGCGCGGTGGCCAGCAAGATTGATGAGGCGCACCTGCTGTGCCGCCATGAACGACCAACTGCCCATCGACCATGCAAAAACCAGCACAAAGAGCATTGGCACACTGACTGGGAGCAGGGAGAACATCGGCAGGATGCACATCTGTATCATGCACATTCCGGTTAGCGTCACGCGCCATCCTGCACGGTCCGACAGGTATCCACCGAGGATATTACCGGCCACAGCACCAAAGCCTGCAACCATCAGTACCATAGCAATCCCGTCACGGCCAAAGCCCATGGTGCTGCTCAACAACGGCGCGATGTAGGTAAACAGCACATATTGCGACCCGATAAAGCTGGCGGTGAAGCCGATGGCGAGCATAAGCCGCCCTTCACCCATTACGTCACGCAGATCACGCAGGGTCACAGGCTGGAACTTTAGCCCTGCAGGGACGCGTGTCCAAATGAGCCAGATACAGGGGAGGGCAAAGGCAAACACCATCCACAGTGCCCACCGCCATCCAAAGGTATAGGCGATCCAACTTCCTGCGGGCACGCCGACCACTTGGCTGATTGTAAGGCCGAAGAAAACTGCAGCCAGCACTTTGGCGCGCTGCTCCTTTGGATAGAGGCCCGCCGCAACAGCAGCGGCCAGCGGGGTGAATATCCCTGCACCTGCGGCTGCAAGCACGCGGCCAAAGCCCAGTACTGCAAAATTTGGTGTAGTTGCACAGACAAGCGCGGCAAGTGCGTAAATGACAAAGCCTGCGGCCATAATGCGCCTGCGCCCGACGTTGCCAGATACGGCCACCAGAAGGGGTGACAGAATTGCATAGGCAACTGCATAAACAGTCATCAACTGCCCTGCCTGCGCGGGAGAGCGGTCGAGATCCGCGCCGAGCGGCTCTAGAAATCCGATAAGAGAGAAGGCACCAATACCGATCACAAAGTTACACGCAGAAAGAGTGGGGATCAGCAGACGGTCTGGAACAGTTATATTCATATCAAAGGGTTTAGCACTAAAGCAGTCCACGGCAACGGGTGCAGATTGTGCCGTTGCGGCACAGCGCAAACATTGGACAGCAGTTGAACAGCGCCCACAGATGCGGCACAGTCAGCCAATCATTGAAAGGTCTGCCATATGCCCAAGTATAACCGGAATTTCGAACTTAGCCTGTCTGACATCGACCTGATTGAAGCGGCTCTGCATGTCGTGACACGGGACTTGTCGTTGGGGCGTGAGGGTGCACGTGCACTGCTGCCGAAAGTTGCGGGGGATAACCATGTTACTGAGATCAACGACCTTCTTGGCCGGCTGCACAACCAAAAGATTTTCTACCGCCCCAGCGATGGGCCATATGTGAGCGGTTAACGGATTTGGCGTTTCAATAAGCGCCCCACTTGTGACGCATAACGCTAGAGACATGCCATGACAGAACCCTCCTATCTCGACACACCGCAGGGGCGTAGGATTGCCTATCATCTCACCGCGGGGGAGGGACCATGCATGGTGTTTCTGGGCGGGCTGAAATCTGATATGGAAGGCACCAAAGCGGTGCATTTGGAGGATTGGGCGCAAGCCACAGGCCGCGCATTCCTTCGGTTCGACTACTCCGGTCACGGGCAGTCTTCTGGCACTTTTGAGGAAGGCTGCATCGGGGATTGGCACCAAGACACGCTTGCCGCGATTGATGTATTGACCGAAGGACAGATTTTGCCCGTTGGATCAAGCATGGGCGGCTGGCAATCCCTGCTGCTCGCCCGCGCGCGGCCAGAGCGGTTGGCGGGGCTTGTGACTGTTGCTGCAGCGCCCGACTTCACCGAGGATGGCTGGTGGAACAGTTTCGACGAGGTGCAACGCACAGCCCTCATGGCCCAAGGCCGTGTTGAACTGCCCTCAGATTATATGGAGCCTTATGTGGTGACCAAGCGCATGATCGAGGATGGTCGCCAACATCTGGTCCTGCGCGACGTACTTGATCTGCCCTGTTCTGTGCGGATGCTCCAAGGGACGGCGGACACGGCTGTTGCTGTTGCGACCGCCACGCAACTGCTTGAGCATGCGAACAGCCCCGACATGCAACTCTTGTTGGTCAAAGACGCGGATCATCGCTTTTCCGACGGTCCCTGCCTTGGTCTGATTGAGCAGGCAGTAGAGAACGTTCTGGCGTCATGACGCGTTGGAAAAAATGGTTGGCCCGAACCCTTTTGATCGGGGTCGCGGTGCCCTGCCTGATGTGGGCGTTTGGCCCTTATGAGCCGACCTACGACACCACAATTTTCTATGATAGCAAGCTGGATCAAGGGGTTGGTACATATCTACGCTGGCGCGAAGCACAGATTGGCGGAATAACTGAGGGCGTTGAGAAGCAAGTGATCTGGGCAGATGCGCCCGAGACACAGACCGAGTGGGCGGTTGCCTACATCCACGGGTTCTCCGCGACTTCGTAAGAAATACGCCCTGTTCCCGATAATGTGGCTGATGCGCTGGGTGCCAATCTGGTCTTCACACGGCTTGCGGGGCATGGCCGCGATGGCGATGCGTTGGCGCAGGCCACGTTCAGGATTGGATGAACGATACCACTGAGGCGATTGCGGTGGGGCGCAAAGTCGGGCGTAAAGTTCTGGTCATTTCAACATCGACGGGTTGCACGTTGGCGGCCGCCGTGGCGGTGGACGATGTTATGGCTGATGGCGTGAGCGGTGTTGTGATGATCTGGCCCAACTTTGGTATCAATGATCCGCTGGCGAAATATCTCACGTGGCCTGCAGCACGCTATTGGATGCCGCTGCTCGCAGGGGCGCAGCGTCGCTTTGAGCCGTTGAATAACGGGCAAGCCAAATACTGGACAACTCAATACCCTTCCGTCGCTGTGTTGCCGATGGCGGCACTGGTTGAAAAAGTGAAAAATGCGAATTTTGGTACTGCCCTCACACCCGTGCTCTTTATCTTCTCAAATGAGGACCGCGTGGTGGATGCAAATGCCACCCGCAAAGTGATTGCGCAGTGGCGCGGACCCACGCAGGTGTGGCAGCCTGACCTGACCGAGGCTGATGATCCTTTCGCCCATGTCATTGCAGGCGATATCATGTCGCCTGTGCAAACAGACGCTGTCGTGGCCGAGATTGCAAACTGGACAGGAACACTTGAATGATGGACCAACGGATTAGCTTGATCACTCTTGGCATGCGCGATATGGAAGGCACAGCCGCCTTTTGTGAGGCTCTCGGCTGGTCCCGTGTCGAGACGCAGGATGGTGTCATCGCCTTTGACTTGATTGGCCAGACGCTTGGCCTTTATCCGCTGGAGAAGCTGGCCGAAGACATTGGCCTGCCCGTTGAGGAGATGGGGCGCGGTGCCACGACATTCTCCTACAATGTGCGCGAGAAAGAGGACGTGGCCCCGATATTGGAAAAAGCCCAAGCGGCAGGCGGACGTATTTTGCGGCCGGCGTCTGATGTTTTTTGGGGTGGTTACATTGGATATTTCGCGGATCCAGAGGGCAGCATTTGGGAAGTGTCGCACAATCCCTATTCGCCGCTTGCACAGGATGGCTCGTTTCGCTGGAACGGCCACTGATGCGCAGCCCGCGCAGCATGTGGAGCCTTGAGGCATTTGGCCGTGTGCGCCTGTCCAAGCATTTCTATATGCGCGATTTTTTGATGAGCGAGATCAGCGCCTTTCACGGCGTGCCCAACATTCCCGAAGATCCTGACCTTGCCATCAAGCACGGAGAGCGGTTGTGCCAAGAGTTGCTTGATCCGTTGGAAGAAACCTTTGGGCGTGTCGCGATACGCTCCGGCTATCGCTCATCTGGGCTCAACACGTATGGTAATGAGCACAAGTTGAACTGCGCCCGCAGCGATAACCCGATCGAATGTCACATTTGGGATTATCTTGAACGCCCCATCGCGGGCACCTCGTTAGTGGTCCCATGGTTCGCAGGCCAGTACGACCAAGGGCGCGATTGGCGTGATCTGGCGTGGTGGGTGCATGATCATCTACCTTATTCCGAGATGTGGTTCTTTCCCAAACTGGCCGCATTCAATCTGGTGTGGCGTCCCGAGCCACTGCGCACCATCAGCAGCTACATTTCTCCGCGTGGCACGCTGTTGCGCACGGGCGATGCCCCAAGCGAGGATCAAAGCACCCGCGCCGCACGATACGCGGATTTCCCCGCTTTCAGGGGCATTGCATACCCTTGATGCTCTGCAAGGTCTTGCACACCTGCGCATAGCACGGCATGTACGAGAGGCAGGAAAACCGCAGTAACGATCACTATGAAAGAGCCGTTGGTTCTATTGCCGGGAATGATGTGTGATGCGCGCCTGTTTGGTCCGCAGATAGCAGAGCTGTCCTGCGATACGGCTGTCATGGTAGCACCCGTGATACAGGGAGAGCGGATCGAAGAGATTGCCTCCATGCTGCTGGATATATTGCCAAAACGTTTTGCGCTGGCGGGCCTTTCGATAGGGGCTGTAGTGGCGATGGAAATCCTGCGCCGCGCGCCTGATCGTGTGACGCGCATCGCACTTATGAATACGCATCCGCTGCCTGAGACACCTGTGATCGCGGCAAATCATGAACCACAGATCGTCAAAGTTCGTTCAGGCCGGTTTGCAGAAGTGATCCGCGACGAAATTAGTGTGGGGGCACTCGCCCCTGGGCCCTACCGGAACGAAGTGCTTGGTCTTGTGACTGAGATGGCCCAAACGCTGGGGCCCGAAGCCTACATCCGCCAGTCCCGTGCAATGCAACGTCGCAAAGACCAACAGGCCACTCTACGTCGGTGCCGCGTGCCTGCGCTGGGGCTCTGCGGTGCGCATGATACGCTGTTTCCTGTCAAACGGCATGAATTTATGGCCGAATTGATACCTTGCGCGCACTTGCATGTGTTGGAGGGGTCTGGGCACTTGCCAACGCTGGAGCAGCCCGACGAGACCACGGCTGCCCTGCGCGGTTGGATGGACCAACCTTACGTCCTTAGATAGAAAAAGCTGGGGTTTCGCGCATATTTTGTGCGTTTGAACGGATGCTTTTGGAAACACCCTGTCACTTACGCAAAAGTAGCTGCACCCTTTTTCTCACCATGTAGGCAAGAGAAAGGGTGCATCAGTAATAATTTAAGCCGTTTTTGTTTTAGGCTTGGCCGCCGATTTTTTGGCCTCAGCTGCCTGCTTCACGCGGTATCCCGGAGGTGTAGCTTGCTCGTGATCATCGATAAAGTCCATCACCAGCGGGCGGATATTGTTGCGCCAGCTTTTGCCTGCGAAGATGCCGTAATGGCCTGCACCTTCTTCAACGTGGCTCGCCTTCTTTTCGTCTGGCACACCAGTGCACAGGGCGAGGGCTGCAACACATTGACCGGGGGCAGTGATATCGTCTTTTGTACCCTCGACAGTGATAATCGCAGTTGTGGTGATCTTGCCCATGTCCACTTTTTTACCGTTCACAACGAAATCATTGTTGGCGATTTCGTGTTGCTGGAAAATGCGGTCTACGGTGGAGAGATAGAACTCCGCAGGCATATCCATGACCGACAGGTACTCGTCGTAGAATTTGTTATGCTTGTCGTGCTCATGCGCTTCGCCTTTGGCGACACGCTGAATTTGGTTGGTAAACGCATCCTTATGCGTGTCCATGTTCATCGAGATGAATGCGCTGAGCTGCAAGAGGCCAGGATAGACTTTGCGCCCCACGCCTTTGTATTTGAAGCCAACCCGCTGGATCATGGACTGCTCAAGCTGGCCCATGGTGACCGAATGGCCGAAGTCAGTCACTTCGGTCGGCGCTGCACCTGGATCAATCGGTCCGCCGATAAGTGTGAGCGAGCTTGGCTGTGAATCGGGGTCTTCCTCGGCCAGATAAGCGGTGGCTGCAAGGGCCAATGGCGCAGGTTGGCATATAGCAATGACATGCGTGTCAGCGCCAAGGTGGCGCATATAGTTGACCAGATACATGGTGTAATCTTCGATATCAAACTTGCCAACGCTCACAGGGATGTCGCGAGCGTTGTGCCAGTCGGTGATATAGAGCTCACAATCAGGCAAAAGGCTGATCACGGTTGAGCGCAACAGCGTGGCGTAGTGACCCGACATCGGGGCAATCAACAAAACACGGCGTTTTTTCTTCGTGCGGCCTTGCACGCGGAAGTGCAGCAGATCGCCGAAATCACCATTAAGCACAACTTCTTCGGAGACCAGACGGTCGGTGCCCTCGGCGCCCACGAAGGGAGGGATGTTCCAATCGGGCTTAACCGCCATGCGGCTGAAAGTACGCTCTGTCACTTCACCCCATGCGCCGACCATCTCAAGCGCAGGATTTGGGAAGATGGACAATGCAGGATACGCAGCCATCGCCTTCGCAGAAGCACCGAGCCACTGATTTGTGTTTCGGATTGTCTCCATCATGTCGTATGATGTCATATAGCGCATAGCGCAACTCCTGTACCAAGCCCAAATTCGGGCGCATCGAGCGTTTGAAAGGCCTTGAACAGGTCGACAAAACGAAAATGCTGCAGGTGCAAACATAGGACAGAAATATTAACATGGCAACTGATACTACAGAAAATGGTGAACCAACTGCGGCATCCATGGCGCGCATGACCGAGAATCTGAGTAAAGTAGAAGCCCTGCGTGAGCGCCTGACCAAAGTATTGGCCAACCGCAACACGCACCAAGCCGCCCTTGATGGCCCCAATCAGGAACTGTTCCAGAAAGCAGCAAAAGCTTACATGCAAGAGGCGGTGACCAATCCTGCCAAGCTCATCGAGCATCAACTGGGCTACTGGACAAAAACTGTGACGCATTTCGTAGAGGCGCAACAAGCGTTTGCCAAGGGGACGCTGGCCGCACCAGAAGATCGTACGCCCAAGGACCGCCGCTTTGCCAATCCGATGTGGGAGCAGCATCCGTATTTCAACTTCGTCAAACAGCAGTACATGATGAACGCTGAAGCGTTGGAGCAGGCGGTCTCAGACGTGGAGGATATGGAGCTGCGCGAGAAGCAGCGGCTGGCCTATTTCTCCCGCCAGATCATCGATATGATGAGCCCGACCAATTTCCTCGCGACCAATCCTGACGCCTTACAACGTGCCGTAGACACCGAAGGGGAGAGCCTGATTAAGGGTCTGGAAAACCTTATTGGTGATCTGGAGGCTAACAAAGGCGAAATGATCGTGCGCCTTGCGGATGAGAATGCGTTTGAGTTGGGCGGGAACATCGCTACGACACCGGGCAAGGTCGTTTTCCGCAACCGTATGTTCGAGCTGATCCAATACACGCCCACAACCGAAAAGGTGCATGCGATTCCGCTGATCGTATTTCCACCGTGGATCAACAAATACTACATCCTCGATCTGAAGGCGCAGAACTCCTATGTGAAATGGGTGCTCGATCAGGGCTATACCTTATTCATGGTGTCATGGATCAACCCCGATGCTACCTACCGCGATGTCGGCATGGAGGATTATGTCGAAGAGGGCTACATCGCGGCCTTTAACGAAGTTAGGGCGATCACTGGCGAGAAGCAGATCAATGCTGTGGGATACTGCATCGCAGGCACCACACTGAGCCTGACACTGAGCCTGCTCAAGCAACGCGGCGATACGTCAGTTAGATCTGCTACCTTCTTTACTGCGCTCACCGATTTTGCGGATCAGGGAGAATTCCGCCCCTTCCTCACGGATGACTTCATCGACGGTATTGAGGCTGAAACAGCGGACAAAGGCATACTGCCATCTATCGTCATGGCGCGGACCTTCTCCTTTTTGCGCTCAAATGACCTCGTCTATGGCCCTGCAGTCAAAAGCTACATGATGGGGGAGACACCGCCCGCCTTCGATCTGCTGTACTGGAATGGTGACGGGGCCAACCTGCCTGCGAAGATGGCGATGCAATACCTGCGCGGCTTGTGCCAGAACAACGAGCTGGCCGAGGGTGGCTATGATCTGTGTGAAGCCCATCTTGTGCTGGACGAAGTCGACGTGCCGCTTTGCGCCATTGCTTGTGAGACGGACCACATCGCCCCGTGGAAAGACAGCTATCGCGGTGTCCAAAAGATGGGCAGCAATGACAAGACTTTCATCATGACCCAGTCGGGCCATATAGCTGGCATCGTCAATCCGCCGAGCAAGGGCAAGTATGGTCATTATACCAATGATGATCTGGAACTGGGCCACGAGGATTGGCTTGCGGGGGCGGACTTTACTGAAGGGTCATGGTGGCCGCGGTGGGAAAAGTGGCTGACAAAGCAATCTGGCAAGATGATTCCCGCCCGAATTCCGGGGTCGGACGGGAGAGAAATCTTATGCGACGCACCGGGGACTTATGTTGCCGTTAAGGCAAGGGGCTGATTTTCAAGCAAGATTTACCACAACCCTGACGTGATGCTGCGGTGCAGAAAATAGTTGCAATGCTGCGCTGCAGCATCTATGTTCTTGCAGACGCCGAACACTGGAAGAGCCAGTGGGATGCGACCGAAAATTCAAAAGGGGCACACTGCCCCCATGATGCAAACAAGGATTATGAAAATGACAAATACAGCAACACCAGACATGACCGCAATGCTTAAAGACATGATGGGCGCATTCCCTGTAGACACAACGTCCATGGAAGCTTCCTTCAAGAACTCCGCAGCGTTGAACGAAAAACTGTCCAGCGTAGCGCTGACAGCTGTTGAGAAGTCCACCGAGATTTCCTCCAATTGGACAAAAGACACCGTTGCAAAACTGTCCGACATGGCAAAAGTCAAGTCCGAGCCAGCTGATTATGCAAAAGCAATGACCGACTTCGCATCTGTTTACTCAGAAGCAGCAGCCGAGCACATGGCAGCATTTGCCGCAGTTGCAAAAAAAGTTCAGATGGAAACAGTTGAATTGATGATGGCAGCAGGCAAGGACATGTCTGAAGAAGCCACTGCAACTATGACAAAAGCAGCTGGCGATGTACAAGCCGCAGCGAAAAAAGCGACAGCAAAATAAGTCTGGTTTCCAGACAAGAGCCTGTTGGAAGATAGGCGCTATTTTGGAGAGGGTGAGCTGGTGACAGCTCGCCCTTTCTTTTTGCGCGAGGGGTGGATAAGCTGCACTGCAGCACACCTCGGGGAGGAACTTAAGTGGCAGATACGGGCAAACCCCTTCTGATCAAGAGATACGCCAGCAGGCGCCTCTATAATACAGAGACAAGCGACTATGTGACGTTGGAGGATATTGCGGGGTTCATCCGTGATGGCCGCGAGGTTCAGATTATCGACCTCAAGTCGGGTGATGATCTCACGCGCCAATATCTGCTTCAAATCATTGCAGAGCACGAAAGCCGCGGTGAGAGCGTGCTGCCGGTGGATGTGCTCAACGATCTGGTGCGTAGCTATATGACTGGCAAAGCCAGCGTTGTTCCGCAATTCCTTGAACAGTCCTTTACCATGCTGCGGGACGGTCAGGCCAAAGTGGTTGAGAACATCACCTCAATGAACCCGCTCTCCAAGATGCCCGGATTCGATGCGATGCAAGCGCAGCAAGAGGCGTTTATGAACGCGATGACGGGTGGCTGGAGCCGCGGCACCGAAGCTGACCCCGCGCCCAAGCCTGCCACTGAAAACGCTGAGGACCTCGATGCGATCAAACAGCAGCTGGCCGAACTGCAAGAGAAGCTGTCGAAGCTAAAGTAAGATTTGCAAAATTATAGATTAGAAAGGCGGGCTCAGTGCTCGCCTTTTTCACTTCTGATCGCTAAAGCCCCAAGCGATCCCGCATCGCATACCAACTCATTGCGAGCACCAGTAGAGGTGAGCGCATGGCAGGGCCACCCGGAAATGGTGTGCTGGGCAGGGTCGCAAGTGTGTCAAAGCCGTCACCGTCCCCTTGGATCGCCCGCGCCATAAGCTGTCCCGCATGGGTCGCGGTGCCGACCCCGTGACCAGAATAGCCTGAAGCGGACAGCATATTTGGTCCGATCCGCGTGAGATAGGGCAGGCGCTTCATCGTGATGCCAAGCGTGCCACCCCATGCATAGTCGATCTTCACATCCTTAAGCTGTGGGAAAATCACGGACATGGGATTGCGGACTTTTGCGGCAATATCCGATGGAAAGCGGTAGCCATAACTCTCCCCACCGCCAAACAGGAGCCGTCCGTCATGGCTCAGGCGAAAGTAGTTCACGACAAAGCGGCTGTCGGCCACGGCCACATCACGTGGCAGGACATCCTTGATGCGGTCGCCCAGCGGTTCTGTCGCGGCGATGAAATTGTTGATCGGCATCACGCGCGCTGCCACACTGCGGTTCAACCCGCCGAGGTAGCCGTTGCAGGCAAGTATCACATGATCGGCCACCACATGGCCTGCGTCCGTGCGCACTGTGGCAGGGGTCCCTTCGTCAATGTGGTGCACTGCGGAGCGTTCGTAAATGCGAACACCCGCCGCCACCGCAGCGCGGGCAAGCCCCAGCGCATAGTTCAGTGAATGCAAATGCGCTGCCCCCATGTCTAGAATGCCACCTTTGTAATCAGGGGAGGGACAGACCGATTGCAGGGCTGCATGATCCAGTGTTTCAATCTGGTCATAGCTGTATTTTGTGGCCAACAGATCGGCATATTCATGCAAGTGGCGCACCTCACCGTCCGATGATCCTGTCCATGCGACACCGGGTTTCAGGTGGCAGTCAATCTTATGCTCTGAGATCAGAGATTTTACCAAGGCCTTGGCATCCTCAGCCAAATCCCACAGCTTCGCCGCTTCAGGTTCGCCCACGAGCGCCTCAAGCTCGTCTTGCTCTATTCGCTGGCCAGACCCAAGCTGCCCACCATTGCGGCCTGAGGCACCAAAGCCTACGCACTGTGCATCCAGCAGCACGACATCGCGCCCCGCTTGGGCCAGATGGAGTGCTGCAGAGAGACCAGTGTAGCCCGCGCCAATCACGCAAACATCGGCCTTTTGCGCACCTTTCAGTGGGGCAAAGGGGTCCGCAGGATTGGCCGTGGCCGCGTACCAGCTGGGCGGATATTCACCACGGCGATCATTTGCGTAGAGCAGGTTCATCAGACGTTGAGCAACAGGTGTTCACGCTCCCAGGGGGAGATCACTTGCAAAAACTCTTCGTATTCGGCTTCTTTTACAATGCTGTAAACACGAACAAATTCTGGCCCTAGAATGTCATGGAGTGCGGTTGCTTCGCTGAATACACGCAACGCTCCGCCCATGGTGCGCGGGATGTCACCCTCACCGATATAGGCATCTCCCTTGAATTCAGGCATTGGCATTTTGCCTTCCTTTAGCCCCAGATAACCACAGGCAAGGGATGCCGCGATGCCGAGATAGGGATTGCAATCCATACCTGCCAAACGGTTCTCGACGCGTCGTGCCGAAGGGCTGGACAGTGGAACGCGGATGCCAGTGGTGCGGTTGTCGCGGCCCCATTCAAGGTTGATCGGCGCGGCGTGGTCTTTCACATAACGGCGATAGCTGTTCACGTAGGGCGCAATCACGGCCAGTGCTGCAGGCATGTGGTTTTGCAGGCCAGCAATGAAATGCATGAACGGCTCTGTCTCGTTGCCGTCCGCGTCGGAAAAGATGTTCTTGCCCGTCTTTGCATCCAGAACCGAGTGATGGATATGCATCGCTGAACCTGGCTCGTCTGCGATGGGTTTGGCCATGAAGGTGGCATAACATTCGTGACGCATGGCCGCTTCGCGGATCAAACGTTTGAAGTAAAAGACCTCATCCGCAAGTTTGACTGGGTCACCGTGAATGAGGTTGATCTCCAACTGACCAGCGCCGCCTTCTTGAGTGATGCCGTCAATTTCAAAGCCTTGTGCCTCGGCGAAGTCATAGATGTCGTCGATCACGGGGCCAAACTCGTCCACCGCAGTCATGGAGTACGCCTGACGCGCCGCAGCAGGGCGGCCAGAGCGGCCCATCATCGGTTTGATCTCTTGAGCAGGGTCCAGATTGCGCGCGGTGAGGAAGAACTCCATCTCTGGGGCGACCACAGGTTCCCACCCTTCAGCGCGGTAGAGTGCAACAACCCGCTTGAGGACATTGCGCGGGCTAAATGGAACTTCTTTGCCATCGCGGTCAAAGGCGTCGTGGATCACTTGTAACGTCCAATCACCCGTCCATGGTGCGGCGGTGGCTGTCGACATATCGGGGCGCAGGATCATATCTTTTTCGATAAATCCCTCATCGCCAGCAGCCTCACCCCAGTTGCCTGTGATGGTCTGATAAAAGATGCTGTCGGGTAGATGGAAACTTTCTTGGCGTGCGAACTTGGAGGCTGGTACTGCCTTGCCGCGCGCAATGCCGGGCAGATCGGGAATGATGCACTCCACCTCGTCCAAACGGCAGTCCTTGAGATATTCGGCTGCTGCTGCGGGCAGTTCGTCTTTCCAATCGGCCATCAGGCCCTCGCTTTGCTTTTGAAGAATTGTGCTATGTGGTTGGCAATATTGGCATTATCGGTGGGCTGGGGCAGGGCTGCACTTGCGGCCTGTAGTTGGCCGTCTGGCACCACACCCTTACCACGGGTTCTGATAAGCCCGTCAATAAACTGCGCAGGGAATTCAGGATGCGCCTGCACAGTCCAGATGCTGTCACCGTAGGCGAGCATGGCATTGGCGCAAAAATCTGACGAACCGGCAACGCGTGCCTTCTGTGGTAGCTCGACCACCTGATCCTGATGCCATGCGTTCAGCGCGACGGGCTTGCCGTCCAGTGTGTATTCTGTGCGGCCCACGGACCAGCCACCCTCAAATTTTTGAACCTTGCCACCCATAGCTTGTGCAATGATCTGGTGACCGAAACAAACGCCGATCAACGGCTTGTCTGCGCTGTGGATTTCACGGATCAAGTCTTCCAGTGGTGGAATCCACGCGTGATCCTCATAGGCTCCGTGTTTTGATCCAGTGATGAGCCAACCATCAGCTGCGCCCGCACCTTCTGGAAACTCTCCATCCACGACCGAGAACGTCTCAAATTCGAAATCATTTCCGTCCAGCAGCTGCTCGAACATCTCGTCATAGTTACCGAGAGTCTTGGTCAGCTCTTCGGGGGAGTGGCCTGTGCGTAGGATGCCAATTTTCATAACTTATACCGTATCCAAATATATCTCGACCTGCTCGGCGCGGCTGAGTTCTTTCATTTCCATAAGTTCCTGACGCTTTGTCAGCACAAGGTTCTGGATCAGCTCGGGCGCAAAGATACGCGCCACGGAGGCATCCGTCTCAAACGCGTCAATTGCGGCACCCCATGTGTTTGGGATTTGCGGAAGATCAGCGGCATAGGCGTTGCCCGTGATGGGCGCGACAGGCTCTTTGCCATCCTCGATCCCGTTTATTGCAGCACCCAATACGGCAGCGAGCATAAGATAGGGGTTTACATCGCCTCCTGACACGCGGTGTTCGATCCTGCGGGCTTTGTGCGAGCCTGAGGGGATGCGGATCGAAGACGTGCGGTTCTCATAGGCCCAGCTGATACCTGTTGGTGCATGTGCACCTGGCACCATACGGTCAAAGCTGTTTGCGTGTGGTGCAAAGATCAGGGCAGAGCCTGTCATCGCCTCCATACAGCCTGCCACAGCGTGTCGCATGATGTCGGTGCCGTCGTGTTCGCCATTGTCAAAGACATTGTTACCTTCTGCATCAATAACGGAGAAGTGGGTGTGTAACCCAGAGCCTGCGTAGTCCTCATAGGGTTTTGCCATGAAACTGGCGGCAAAGCCGTGACGCCGTGCAAGGCCGCGCACGAGCATCTTGAACAGCCACGCATCATCAGCCGCGCGCAGTGCATCGTCGCAATGCATCATATTGATCTCGAACTGTCCCAAGCCCGCCTCGGAAATGGCGGTATCTGCGGGAATGTCCATCTCCTCGCAGGCGTCATATAGATCGGTAAAGAACTGGTCGAACTGGTCCAGCGCACGGATGCTGAGGGTCTCCGCTCCCTTGCGCCGCTTGCCCGAACGCTCTGACGGGGGGATTTGCAGTTTGCGACCGCTGTCGTCGATGAGGAAGAATTCAAGCTCGACCGCGCAAACGGGCGTTAGGCCGCGTGCTTTGAACCGCTCAAGGACCGCACGCAGTGCATGGCGCGGATCACCCTCGTAGGGGCGACCATCCTCGTGGAACATCCAAATCGGGAGCAGGGCTGAGGGGGCTTCCAACCACGGCATCGGCATAAAGCCACGCTCAGTCGGTTTCAGCACGCCGTCGCGGTCACCACTGTCAAACACAAGCGGGGAGTTCTCGATATCCTCCCCCCAGATGTCGAGGTTCAGCACGGAGAAAGGGAAGCGTGTGCCGTCTTGCGTAATCTTATCGGCAAAGCGTGTGGGGATGCGCTTGCCGCGCGGCACGCCATTCAGATCAGCAGCAGCCACACGGATTGTGCGGACATGAGGGTTTTTACGAAGCCAGTTATGCATAGGTCACCATATGGGTGCGCTGGCTGTTGGTGGGGAGTCCCACGGCCTGTGGCCAGCGCCACGGAATTTGATCAAATAATTTCTACTACCGTATCAGATTGGGGCGCAAGCGTAATTTTTGACGCTGCTCCCCGGGTAGGTGGCGGTTCAGGCGGCGGTTAATGATGCCGAACACTGAGATCACCACAAGCGTTAACAGCACGAAATATCCCGCAAGGATCGGGTAGGGGACGAAGGGGTTGAATGTCTTGTCCGCGAAATAGCTGGCATAATAAAGCGCTTCCCCGCGTTGCTGCCACGCGGGGAAGCTGGAGATATAGACCAGTGTCGTCGCGTGGAACAAGAAGATCGCTTCATTTGTGTAGGCAGGCCATGCAAGTCGCATCATGGTGGGCCAGATGACGCGTTTGAAGCGCTTCCAGCCAGATAGTCCGTAAGCGTCTGCGGCCTCAACATCTCCTTTGGGAATGGATTGCAGTGCGCCGTAAAAAATCTCGGCGGAGTAGGCAGAGGTGTTGCAGAACAGAACGATCACAGCACCCGCCCAAGCGGAGGTGAGTGCGTCGAAGATCGGGAATTGTGACTTCATGCTCAGGAAAACAAAGTAGGCAAAGAAGAACTGGATAAACAGCGGTGAGCCACGGAAGATGAAGATAAACCACTCAGATGGCACACGCAGCCACTTGCGCTGGCTTGCCTTACCGAGGGCGAGGGCCGTTGCAAAGAAGAAGCCCAAGACCAATGCAGTGAGACCGAAATAGACATTCCAGATCATGCCTGAGCCGATGAGCGTGAACTGCTCACACAGAGTGAAATCCTCACGCGGGAGCAAGCGCTCCCCGATGCCGATAGCGCGCAGGCCATAGTCTTGAATGGTTTGGATACAGCTCATGCCAGTTGCTCCGTCAGGAGCAACACGGCCGAGGCAGGGTATCCGAAGGATGCTCGTTCGGCCCCCGTTTCAAATTGAGCGTTGACCATAGTCATCCCAACTTCCTCTGCGCTTCGCCGCCCGTGGTCGCCTGACCGCGTGTTAACCGCTTCATTGCGCGGGCGATGGCACGTTCTGATACTGCTGTTAGGGCGAGATAAAACATAAGCAGCGCCAAGAAATACCACATGCGCCAGTCGCCATGTGGATAGTCAGTAAAGCGGGGGGTCTTGGAACCGCCAAGCTCGCGCGCCCAATAGACGATGTCTTCGACACCTAGGAGGAAGAGCAGTGGGGTGGCTTTGACCAGTACCATCCACAAATTCCCAAGGCCGGGCAGGGCGTAGACCCACATTTGCGGGACAAGCACGCGGCGGAAAATCTGGCGCTGTGACATGCCGTAGGCCTCGGCTGTCTCAAGCTGTGCACGGGGTACTGCGCGCATTGCGCCGAAGAGTACATTGGCGGCGAAAGCACCGAACACAATGGCGAAGGTGATCACTGCAATGGCAAAGCCGTAGGTCTCGTGCACCCATTGAGGGGAGCTGCCCAGCGGCATTTTTGCAGCTTGGCAGACGATAAAATCATTGCCCTGACGGATAGGTTGGTCCCAGCCGGGACACAGCGCTTTGTGGCGCAGGTATTCGATGCCTTGGTCCAGTGCGATGACAAAGAACAAGAAGAACGCGATGTCGGGGATGCCGCGTACAAGCGCGATATAAGTCTTGCCGAACCAGCGCAGCGGGGCGATGCGCGAGCGTGCCGCAGATGCACCGCCAAAGCCAAATAGGAGTGCTGTCGGTGCGGTGATGGCAAGCAGGATAAGAACGGTGAGCATAGACCAATAGAGGTTCATGTGCTTGCCTGTTGTCAGGTAGCAGCTGAGCCATGTCAGGCTCTCTAACTGTGAGGGGTCGGTGCAGTAGCTAAAAATGGTGCTGCTCTTTTGACTGTCGGTCCGCGGCGTGAATGCGGGATCGAATGAATACGCAAAGTAAAGAAGGGACGCAGCAATGCGCGCCCCTTCTCTGTGTGGTGTTTAGAAGCCTGCGGAGCCGGGCAGGTGCTTTTCGATAAGTGCGTTAAGTGATCCGTCCGCTTTCATGGACTGGATCGCTACGTTGAACTTATCGCGCAACTCGGTGTCGCTCTCGCGGATGCCGAGGCCGATACCGCCACCGATGAGCACTTCTTGCTCAACAAGGCTGAGGGCTGCGTCTTCGTCAGCGATTGGCATCAGGAATGCTTTGTCTGCGAGAACGGCATCTGCTTCGCCATTCTTAACAGCCGCAACAGTCTCTTCAGGTGTTGCGAATTCCACAAGCGTGGCACCGGCCATGGAGGCGATGTGACTTGCTTGAATCGTGCCTGTTTGGGCTGCGATCACAGCAGACGCCATGTCAACATCGCCTGCAACGAGGAACGCAGATGGATCGGGTTGTGTGTAGGGATCGGAAAAGTCGATGACTTCGTCACGCTCGTCCGTGATGGACATGCCTGCGATGATCACGTCGTAGTTGCCAGATACGAGGTTCGGGATGATGCTGTCCCACTCGTTTGTGACCCATTCGCACTTCAGTGCGGCCAATGCGCACAATGCGTCGCCCACTTCACGTTCGAAACCGGCAACTTCGCCGTTGTCGTCGAGGAAGTTATAGGGGGGGTAGGCACCTTCGGTGCCGAGGCGGATGGTTTTTGCGTGGCCGTCAGCCATCGCCATGCCAGCCGTCAGGGCCAGCGCGGACGTCGCAAGGATAAGATTTTTCATATGGTGTCTCCCAGGATTTACCATTTACGGTTTATGCGGCGTGAGTTGCAGAGATGAACCCGCGCAGTCGCTCTGATTTGGGCGCAGAGAAAAGTGTCTCTGGCGGCCCTTGTTCTTCGATCAAGCCATTGTGCAGGAACACGACAGTGTCCGAGACATCAGCGGCCAGTTTCATATCATGTGTCACGATCATCATGGTGCGACCCTCAGCGGCCAGATCCTTGATGACTTTGATGACTTCTTGTTCCAGCTCGGGATCGAGCGCACTTGTCGGCTCGTCAAAGAGCAACGCCTCGGGCTCCATGCATAGGGCGCGCGCAATGGCGGCGCGTTGCTGCTGGCCGCCAGAAAGCTGGGCAGGGTAGACGTCACATTTGTCACCGATGCCCACTTTATCAAGATAGGCGCGGGCGGATTTTTCCACCTCGGCAGTGTCGCGGCCCAAAACAGCAACAGGGGCCTCCATCACGTTCTCAAGGATCGTCATATGGGCCCAGAGGTTGAACTGCTGGAACACCATGCTGAGATTGGTGCGGATGCGGAGCACTTGTTTGGCGTCTGCGGGGCGGCGGTTGTGTGTTTTGCCACGCCAGCTCACAGGCTCGCCTTTGAACATTACTTCGCCTTGCTGGCTGTCTTCCAGCAGGTTGCAACAGCGCAATAATGTAGATTTGCCTGACCCCGAAGACCCGATAAGCGAGATCACGTGTCCTTTGGGCGCCGCGATGCTGACGCCCTTGAGGACTTCCAAAGCGCCGTATGCTTTGTGTAGGTCGCGGATTTCTATAACGGGTGTTTGAGCGGTCACGGAAAAGCCATCTGTTGCAAGTGCAGCAGCATTAAGACGTGAGAATCGCGCTATATGCAATGTGCAATGAAACGTGTCGAGAAGTTCACCGAAGGTAAAGGTAAGCGGCTACGCTTCGGCACGCTGCCGTGCTTGGGCGCTGTCCATGTCAGTCACGCCGAGCAGATTGGCGACCAGACGCAAAAGTGCGTCCTCTTCCTTGGCGCGGCTACCGTCGGCCAGAACAACCTGCCACAGAGCGTCGATGACGGCGAGGCGATCCTCATAGGGTACAGCATCCTTGATCGCACGGGTGAAGCGCACTGTATCAGGGGCCTCAGATTCGAGCACCTCTGCGTCAGCCAGCAATGTGTCACGGTCCGCAACGTCGAGGCCGTAGCGGGATGTGATAATGCTTTGGATGCGGGCGCGCTCAGCGCTGCTATACTCGTTGTCAGAGCGTGCAACACGGACAAGCAATGCAGTCAACGCAAGGCGTGCATCGGCATCGGGGAGTTGGGCGGGGGCTGGATCAGTCAGCCTTTTAAGGAAATCTGCAAACATGAATAACTACCTAAGGTGCGAGGAACGATTTACAAACCATCAAGCGCATTTTTCCGCGCCTCAGCGATATCGGTATTCGTGAGGCCGAGTGCTGCCTCAATGGCGAGCAGTTGCACTTCTTCCTCGTCATCGCGTCGCCCGTCGGCCATTGCAACAGCCCACATGGCGTGGCCCAGTGCTTTGCGATCGTCATAAGCCACCTCATCGCGCAGAATTTGGGTGAACTCTGGCGTGCCGGGGGCATCACGCTCCAACGCTTTGCATCCAGCGCGCAGCTTGGCCGCATCGAGTGGTTTTAGTCCGAATGTCGCACTCAGGGTTTTGTCGATCTGGGCAACTTCGGCAGCGAGGTATTGACGATTGGCCAAGGCAACACGCACCAAAAGCGCAGCAAGTGCGAGCTGGGCATTGGGCTGTGGCAGCGGTTTGGGCGTGGGCGCGCGGCGGGGGAATAAGCGTTCTAACATAGCGTTTTGTTAACTTAGATCGGGCACTTTGCCAAACCTAATCGTATCGATGGCGATGCCTTGGGGGTTTGTGTTGTTTACCACGATACCTGCAATGTCATCGGGGCCGTCCATCCGTATGAATCCAATGGAAAATTCACCCATAGGGCTGACAGGTACCTGCGCGAGCAACGAACCATCACGGCGTAAACATAGAACTTCCGCGCTGCCTTGTTCACCACCGCGCAGATCAATCGAGAGTGTGGATTGATCC
>CAWVZA010000037.1:0-19734 GCA_963934545.1 uncultured Sulfitobacter sp. | reverse complement strand
GTACAGATCTGGACGCGGTCACGGACTGCTTTGCAGGCATGTAATAGCAAAAGGGCGGCCCGACTGGACCGCCCTTCATACTTTTCAGTCGCTTCGTTTAGCTGGTGATGTCGTAAGCCCGCTCACCATGGACTGCCAGATCAAGGCCGTTCACTTCGGTCTCTGCATCTACCCGCAGTGGGGTGATCATGCGGCAGACGACGATCAGACCAACTGTCACAAACGTTGTATAAACACCCACAATCGCAAGCGAGCCGAGCTGGGCTGCCCATGATCCTGCACCGAAGGCAGCAATCATGATTGTACCGAAAATGCCGCCAACACCGTGCACGGCCATTACGTCAAGTGTGTCATCAATCTTGGCCTTGTTGCGGATGAGAACCACAGCCTCCTGACACAGAATACCCGCAACGGATCCAATCAGCAGCGCTTCCCACGGACCCACAAAGCCTGATGCAGGGGTGATGGAGGCCAGACCTGCAATCGTACCCGTAACCAGACCGACCAGCGAAGATTTGCCGAACTTAATACGCTCCCATAAAATCCATGTGAGCGAGGCGGCGGCGGCAGAGATATGCGTGACTGTGATCGCCATTGCCGCACCACCATCCGCAGCCAGTTGTGAGCCGCCGTTAAAGCCGAACCAACCAACCCAAAGCATCGCCGCACCGATCATGACCAGACCAGGGGAGTGTGGAGGTGTATGCTGGTTCTTGCGCGCGCCAAGGAACATTGCGAGGATAATCGCGGCCAGACCAGCGGTCTCATGCACGACGATACCTCCTGCAAAATCGCGCACGCCTACGTCGCCAAAGATCCCGCTATCAGCGAGAAAACCGCCGCCCCAAACCCAGTGTACAACGGGCGCATAGCAAAGCAGCATCCACAGGCCAGAGAACAGCATGACAAAGCCAAAGCCGATCCGCTCCACGTAGGCACCGACAATCAGCGCGGGTGTGATGATGGCAAACGTCATTTGAAAGGCAAAGAAGGCAATTTCGGGCAGGGTGCCTGTCAAGCTGTCAGCAGTGACACCGTTCAAACCAATCTTGCCCAAACCGCCCCAGAATCCACTGCTTCCTTCGCCAAATGCAATGGAGTAGCCGACGAGAAACCATAAAACGCTCATCAAACAGGCGATGGCATAGCAGTGCATAAACACGCTGAGCACATTTCGTGCCCTTACAAGCCCACCGTAAAAGAGCGCAAGCCCCGGTAGTGTCATCAACAGCACCAATGCTGTTGCGGTCATAATCCAAGCTGTATCTGCGCCGTTCATTTTGTCTCTCCCCCGATGTTCCAGAGGGATAAAGCGCAAGGTGTCTGCCGCGAAAAGGGGCGGCATGTGCGAAGACGCCTAATCAGGATGCATTTTTACGTTTGCGCATTATTTAAGCGCAAGTTGGGGTTGATTGCCCGTTATATAGGCAGATAGAAAAGCGTGTCGCGCAGAAGTGACAAGGCATGGTCCCGCGCAGCCAATCGTACTTTGTCGCGGCCAAGTGGGCCAAACTCGACTGTCTGCGTTTTGTATCCATTCGGTCCCGCTATACCAAAACAGACGTATCCTTCGGGTTTGTGATCTGATCCGCCCGGACCTGCGATGCCTGTGAGCGATACGGCGAGTTGCGCCTCGCTGTTGGCCAAAGCACCGCGTGCCATCTGCTCGGCGACCTGTTCAGACACTGCGCCATGGGCGTCGAGAGTATTAGCCAGTACATTCAGCATCTGCATTTTGGCAGCGTTCGTATAGGTCACAAATCCGCACTCGAACATGGCGGATGATCCCGCCAGATCGGTCAGGGCGGCAGCGACCATGCCTGCCGTGCAGCTTTCGGCGGTGGCGATCATGATCCCGCGCTCTTTCGCCAAGGCAAGTATATCAGAGCGCATGGGCAATGCCCGCCAGCACCACAACACCAATCGCAGCAAAGACACCCGCGATCACATCATCAAGCATGACCCCCAGCGCGTCCCCGCGTCTGTCAGCCCAGCCAATGATCCACGGCTTCCAAATATCAAACAGACGGAATAGCGCGAATGCCGCGATCCAACCGGGCCACATGACCAGAATATCAATATCCATGCGCCAGCTGGCGATCGACAAGGGCAGCACGGCGATCCATTGGCCGACCAATTCGTCTACGACAATCTCAGAAGGGTCGTGATCATCACTGCCCGATGTCATCTTAGACGTGGCCCACCATCCTTTGAAAAAGGCTACGACGATGCCGAGAGCGAGCCATGGAAGCCCGCCAATCACATGCAGCAACCACGCCCAAGGCAACGCTACCAACGAGCCCCAAGTGCCAGAAGCAGGGCGCAAATAGCCCACACCCATCAACGTACCGATCATCCGTGCGAGCATCATGCTTTCACCAGTGTTGCAGTGGCGATGCACGCAATCCCTTCACCGCGACCTGTAAAGCCCAACCGCTCTGATGTGGTGGCCTTGACCGAAACACGGTCCACGTCGATCCCTATCATCTCTGCCACAGCCTCGCGCATGGTGTGGGCATGGGGGCCAACTTTTGGATGCTCACAAATCAGCGTGCAATCAACATGGGTCAGTGTGAATCCTTGGTCGTGGGCCATTTGTGCTGCGTGGCGCAAGAAGATGTGGCTTTCAGCGCCTTTCCATTGTGGATCCGAGGGCGGAAAATGAGTGCCGATATCGCCGGCAGCCAGCGCGCCATAGATCGCGTCTGTCACTGTGTGCAGGCCCACATCCGCGTCAGAGTAGCCGATAAGGCCTTGACCATGTGGAATTTTCACACCGCAGAGCATGACATGGTCACCATCGCCAAAGGCATGTACGTCAAATCCGTTGCCTGTGCGTATGTCCATCTTCTTCTCCAATATGGTTCTGGCGCGTGCAAAATCGCCGCTAGTCGTAATCTTGATATTATCGGGGTCGCCTGATGTTATGGCAACCGCAAGGCCTGCACTGCGCGCAACAGCCACATCATCTGCCGCCACACCAGTATAGATATCATAAGCGCCCATCAATGCTGCACGGTCAAACCCCTGCGGCGTTTGGGCGGCATATAGACCTGTGCGGTCTTGTGTCCCCGTCACTGTACCCTCAGCCCCGATCCAAAGCGCGTCACTGACAGCCAGACCCGGAGCCGCCGCGTCATGGGTGTCGAATGCTGCGATCACACCGTCGATGACTGCTGCGCTCACACAGGGCCGTGCCGCATCATGGATCAAGACATGAGAGCAGTCGGGCAGGGCGGCTATCCCCGCACGGACGGAATCGCTTCGCTCGGCACCGCCAATGGTGACTGTGATCCCGCTGGCCTCAAATGCAGCGGCCTCGTGCATATCATCTGCATGCAAGACAACTGCAATCTCATGGATAGTGCTGTGGGTCCTGAACGCCGCGATTGTATGATCGATGACCCGCATGGTGCCGAGGGCTTGCCATTGTTTGGGGCGCGGACCACCCGCCCGTGTGCCACGGCCAGCAGCGACGATAAGAGCGCAAATATGCATGGGTTACTTTCTAAAAACTCCCTATGGTCTTAGGAAATCCTGTGCAGGCGTGCAATGCGGATAGGATGCCTAAATTTTAGGCATATAGGGCGATCATGCTATCGGATTAGGGGGGCAGTTCATTGTGCATCGCGCTGGTTTGGTGTAGTTATTGACGATATGATTGTGAATTAAGCATTGGCCCGTATGACTTTTCCGCTCGAACTCACCCCTCCTGTTTTTCTGGCTCCGATGGCTGGTATCACGGATTTGCCCTACCGCAGCCTTGTCGCCAAGTTTGGTGCAGGCCTTGTGGTGTCGGAGATGATTGCTTCGGGTGAATGGCTCACATCACGCGCCGGCACGCGGGAAAAGGCCGAGCTTGGTTTGGGCGTGGAGGGAACGTCTGTCCAAATCGCAGGACGTGAAGCAGGCCCGATGGCGGAAGCGGCCAAGATGATCGCAGCACAAGGCGCGCGTATCATCGACATCAATATGGGGTGTCCTGCCAAAAAAGTTACACAGGGTGCCTCAGGATCGGCGTTGATGAAGACGCCTGATCATGCGCTGCGTCTGATTGCGGCTGTGGTGGAGGCTGTTGATGTGCCTGTTACGCTCAAAACGCGTCTGGGGTGGGATGATGATATGCTCAACGCGGCCGCCATCGCCACACGGGCGGAGGCGGCAGGTATTCAGATGATAACCATTCATGGGCGGACGCGCTGCCAGTTTTACAAAGGCACCGCCGATTGGGCTGCGATCCGCAATGTGGTGAATGCGGTTGATATTCCTGTGGTGGCCAACGGCGATATCATCAATGCAGCAACAGCCCGCGAGGCATTGGCGCAATCTGGCGCACAAGGTGTTATGATCGGGCGTGGCATTCAGGGGCGGCCATGGCTCCTCGCTCAAGTAGCTCACGAGATTTACGGCACACCAGCACCGCGTATCCCCGAAGGTGCTGATTTCACGAATATGGTGCTGGGTCATTACGAGGAGATGCTACGGTTTTATGGCACCAAACTGGGGCTGCGCGTCGCGCGAAAGCATCTTGGTTGGTACATGGATCATGCTGGCACATCCAGTGATGCAAGGCGCGATATCCTAACGGCTAAAACACCTGAAGAGACGATGTTGCTCCTGCCCGCAGCGCTCAACCCGTCCTTGCAAGACGAAGCAGCATGAATGTGACTGTCACGCCTTCGCCCTTGGGACATGGTGAGCGTGCCTTGTGGGCATCGCTTCCTGTGCCTGCTGTTTTGGTTGATGCGCAAGATGACATTGTCGATATCAATGCTGCAGCAGAAGGGTTCTTGAACGCTTCCGCCAAGGCTGTGACAGGCGTGCCTGTGTGGGACATGATCGCAGTTGATGCTCCGTTGGAGGATGCCTTTGCGCGGGCGCGTTCCACGCAAACAGCATTGTTTGTGAACGACGTTGATGTTGGCAGCGGTCAACGTGCCCCGCAACAGTCCCAGCTGCAAATTGCACCACTCTCGGGAACGGAGGGTGTGATGATCCTCATGATTTCACCACGTGAATTGGCGGGGCGTATGACGCAGAACCAATCGGTGAAATCTGCTGCGAAATCAGCCATTGGAATGGCTGAAATGCTAGCCCATGAAATCAAGAATCCATTGGCGGGGATCACGGGCGCTGCGCAGCTGTTGGGAATGAACTTGCCGCCGCAGGATTTGGAGCTAACGGACTTGATCGTCGCGGAGAGCCGCCGCATCGTAAAGCTGCTGGAGCAGGTTGAACAGTTTGGCAATCTTACCGTGCTGGAACGGGGCGACGTGAACTTGCACGATGTGCTGGACCGTGCGCGCCGCTCTGCTTTGCTCGGCTTTGGTGCGCAGATGAAAATTGTTGAGGATTATGATCCCTCGCTGCCGCTCGCTTGGGGTGACAAGGACCAACTTTTGCAAGTTGTGCTGAACTTGATCAAAAACGCGTCCGAGGCTGTTGGTGACAAGGGCGGTACGATCCGCTTGCGCAGCTATTACGAGCATTCCTTTCGCCTGCGTCGCGCAGACGGGCAGGGGATCGCACTGCCACTTCAGATCGAAGTGATCGATGACGGGCCCGGCCTGCCGGAAAACATCGCAGAAGATGTGTTCGATCCATTTGTCTCGGGACGTGAGAACGGCACAGGTCTCGGGCTCGCCTTAGTGAGCAAGATTGTCTCGGAACATGACGGTTGGATTTCTGTCACATCTGTTCCGGGACATACGGCGTTTCGCATCTCGCTGCCCCGCGCCGATGCGTCTGCTGCACAGAAAAAAGCGGGCACGCCCCGCAAAGAGGAGCGCTAAATAATGGATGGCACAGTTCTGGTTGCAGATGACGACCGCACCATTCGCACAGTTTTGACCCAAGCACTGACCCGTGCAGGGTGCAAAGTGCACGCAACTTCGAGCTTGACCACGCTGATGCGATGGGTGGCAGAAGGCAAAGGCGATGTGGTGATTTCAGATGTGGTTATGCCCGATGGAAATGGCCTCGAGATGTTGCCAAAGATTGCCCAAGACCGACCTGATTTGCCAGTCATCATTATTTCTGCTCAGAACACGATCATGACAGCGATCAAGGCGGCAGAGGCCCATGCCTATGACTACCTGCCAAAGCCGTTTGATTTACCTGATTTGATGAAGCGCACGGCACGCGCGCTCGAGCGCAGTGGTGCGCCGCGCCGTGTTGTGGATCAGGGGACCCAAAAAGACGAAGATGATCTTCCAATGGTGGGCAAGACGGCGGTGATGCAATCGCTTTACCGTGTGATTGCGCGCGTGATGAACACCGACCTGCCTGTGTTGATATGGGGCGAGAATGGGGCAGGTAAGTCCCTGATCGCCCGTGCAATTCACGATTTATCCGACCGCCGCTCACTCCCTTTTGTGACTGTGACCGAAGCTGATCTGCGCGATATTGAAGGCCCCGCACGTGTGCTGGCGCGGGTGCGGGGCGGCACACTGCTCATTGACGAGATCAGTGATATCTCAAGCGAGGTTCAGGCGCGGATTGCGCGGATGATGGATGCGCAATCAGACAATGCTCCAAGGTTTATGGCCACGTCTCAAAGCGATCTGGGCGCTGAGGAAGCGACCAATACATTGCGCCGCGACCTCTATTACCGACTGTCGGGCGCTACGCTGCATGTTCCCGCTCTGCGTGACCGTGTTGAGGATATTCCGCTTTTGGCGTCACATTTTTTGGAAAAAGCGGAGGCAGGCGCAGGCGCACCTCATGCTCTGTCCGAGACGGCCGCCAAAGTTTTTACCAATTATACGTGGCCAGGAAATGTGCGTCAGCTGGAACACGCGATGCGGCAACTGGCCCTCACGAGCCGTGCGCTTGAAATTTCAGGACCTGAAGCAGAGCAGATAATTGGTGGCCAACCCGGACCTGAGCCGACCCGCGCCAATGGCAGCGGCGAAAAGCTGGGTGCCAGCGTCGAGCGGCATGTAAAACGCTACTTCGAGCTTCACGGGAATATGCTGCCCCCAACGGGTGTGTATCAGCGTATTTTGCGTGAGATAGAAGTGCCGTTGATTGAGGTCGCACTTGCCGCTACGTCCGGAAATCAGGCGAAATGCGCCGACCTTTTGGGAATAAACAGAAATACTTTGCGAAAGAAAATCACGGACCTTAAAATAGAGGTTACACGCGGTCGCAAAATGATGTAAAACTGTCACATAAGCGTGGCCATCAAGGAACATTCCTTGTTAGGACCACATAATATGGGGGCACGGTGCATTTGCACCACATCAGGTAAGGACGCGCGGCGTGGCAATAATCACACGCAACACTTGGCTTGTCTGGCTGTCGCGTTTGCGGCGGATAAGGCGTGTGCGCACGCTTCTGACATTCGGACTTGTCGTTTTGGGGCCCGTGCTGGCGCTCGCTACATATCTTGCACTTGGTCCATTGGATCAGGGCAGCACTGACACTCTGCGTCTCGTGCTGCTGTTTGACCTCGTCTACATTTTGTTGGTTGCGGCCTTGGTTCTGTCCCAAGTTGCGCGCCTTGTTGCTGCGCGGCGGGCAAAATCAGCGGGATCACGGCTACACTTGCGCCTCACAGGGGTATTTGCGCTCATGGCGCTCATACCCACGGTTTCGGTTGCTGTGTTTGCGGTACTGACAATCAATGTGGGTATTGAGGGCTGGTTCTCCGAGCGGGTGCGCGTTGTGGTCGGCAATTCGCTTCTTGCGGCCGAGGCATACGCTGAGGAAGAGCGCGCGGGCTTGCGCGAAGATGCCCGCAGCCTTGCGCGCAGTATTGACCGTGCGCGCCGTGATGGAATTGATCTCAGCGACAGTGAGCTGCTGGGTGAGGGGCAACGCCAAATCCAGCGTGGCCTGCGCGAAGCGTATATGATTGATGCGACTGCCGAAATTCGTGCACGTGGTGACCGGTCCTACCTGTTTGACTATGATAAACCCACACCCGAGCAGATCGCCAGCGCCAGCGAAGCGGACGTGCGCATCATCGAGGATTGGGCAAACAACGAGTTCCGCGCGATCATCCGCCTTACGTCTTTTGTGGATCGGTTTCTCTATGTGAGCCGCGAAGTGGACGGCGAGATCTTGAGTCTTCTGGAAGACACCCAAGAGACCATCCGCCTCTATCAGCAGCTTGAGAGTGAACGAGGCAAGATTCTGTTCGACTTTGGTCTGCTCTATCTTGCTTTTGCCGTGATCATCATTTTGGCCGCTGTGTGGCTGGGCCTTTGGTTTGCAGAACGCTTGTCAGGTCCCATTGGTCGTCTTACGGGCGCTGCACAGCAAGTCGGGGCAGGCGATCTGGATGTGCAAGTGCGTGATGACGATGGCGATGACGAGATCGCGGAGTTGGGCAAATACTTCAACCAAATGACCACCCAGTTGAATGCACAGCGCAACACGCTTCTCGACAACACCCGCCAGATTGAACGCCGCCGCCGCCTATTCGATTCTGTACTGAGCTCGGTCACCTCTGGGGTTGTAGGTCTCGACCCCGAGGGGCGTGTCACTTTCGTAAACCGCTCCGCCATGCGCCTTTTGGATTGGGAAGAGGAGCAGCAATCGCTTGCACTCGCTGTGGCTGTCCCTGAATTCGGGCTGCTCTACGAGACGCTAACCACCACTGCACAGGAAGCCACACAGCAAGAGATCAAAGTCTCGCGTCAGGGCCGTATGGAGAACCTTCTGGTGCGGATGGCCACGCGACGTACGGATGATGGACGGCTTGAGGGCTATGTTGTGGCATTTGATGATGTGACTGATTTAGTGAGTGCGCAGCGTATGGCTGCATGGGGCGACGTTGCCCGTCGCATCGCCCATGAGATCAAGAATCCGCTCACGCCGATCCAGCTCAGCGCGGAGCGGATCAAGCGTAAATTCGGCCCGAAATTGGGAGAGGATCAAGACAGCCTTGATCAACTGACAGGTGTGATTATTCGCCAGACGGGCGACCTGCGCCGTATTGTGGATGAATTTTCGAAATTCGCCCGCATGCCAGAGCCGGAACGCCGCGATGAGGATTTGAGCCAGCTTGTGCGGGACGCGGTACTGCTTCAGAAAACCGGTAGACCAGACTTAAAACTCATATCTGACGTGCCTGCGGCAGAGCTCCCCGCACTCATCGACGGGACAATGATTACACAGGCTTTAACGAACCTCATCAAGAACGCAGGCGAAGCCATAGACTCTCTTAAAGAAGACGGCGCACCCGAAGAACTGGTGCCGCAAGTCCACGTTAACATGCACGCCAATCTAGGCACGGCACATATTACCATTGCAGATAACGGCATTGGTTTGCCCGAAGATCGTGCGCGGTTGTTCGAGCCCTATGTGACGACACGCTCGGAGGGGACGGGCCTTGGCCTTTCCATCGTTAAAAAGATTATCGAGGAGCATGGCGGCAGCCTGACCCTCACTGATGCGCCCGTCTTTGAGGGGCAAAACCACTTTGGTGCCATGGCCGTGATCACACTGCCACTGGGCACCGACAATGATAAAAACAATGAGGAGCAAATTCATGGGTGACATTCTGATTGTGGACGATGAGCGGGACATCCGCGAGTTGATTTCAGACATTCTCGAAGACGAAGGGTTCGCAACGCGGCTGGCGGGTAATTCCGATGATGCCATGGCTGCCGTAAATGCAGAGCCACCCGCGCTGATGATCCTCGATATCTGGCTCAAAGACAGCAAGATGGACGGCATCGACATCCTCAAAGTGGTCAAGCGCTACAATCCCGATGTACCGGTGGTAATCATCTCGGGCCACGGCAACGTAGAAATCGCAGTCGCAGCGATCAAGCAGGGTGCTTATGACTTTATTGAGAAGCCGTTCAACATTGACCAGTTGATGGTGGTGATCCGGCGCGCGATGGAAACGTCACGCCTGCGCCATGAGAACCTCACGCTCAAGCGCAAGGACAATACCACGGCAGAAATGATCGGCAACTCGGGGGCGTTCCGCACGCTTGTCAGTCAGCTGGACAAAGTTACCAAATCCAACGGACGCGTTATGCTCACAGGTCCTGCAGGTGCCGGTAAGGAAGTGGCAGCGCGCTATATCCACACCAATTCAAACCGCGCGTCAGCTCCTTTCATCACTGTGAATTGTGCGGGCGTGGCACCGGACAGCATGGAAGAAGTCCTGTTTGGCCGCGAGAGCGCCGAGCGCGGTATCGAGCCTGGCTTGCTGGAGCAAGGCCACGGCGGCGTAGTGTATTTCGATGAAGTGGCTGATATGCCCCTAGGCACACAATCCAAAATCCTGCGTGTGTTGGTGGATCAGCAATTCACCCGCGTTGGTGGCAATGAAAAAGTGCGCGTTGATCTACGTGTGATATCGAGCACAAACAAAGACTTGTCTGCCGAGATTGAAGCAGAAACCTTCCGTGAAGAACTGTATCATCGCCTGAATGTTGTCCCAATCGCCGTGCCATCGCTCGCAGAGCGGCGCGAGGATATCCCGCTTTTGGCTGAGCATTTCATTGCCGAGTTTAACGCGAACCAAGGGCTTGCTTTGCGCGAGATAAGCGATGACGCCCAAGCTTTGATGCAAACGATGATCTGGCCGGGCAATGTGCGCCAACTGAAGAATATGGTCGAACGCGTCCTGATCCTCGGCGAAGGCACGGCCCCCATCGAAGCGCGCGAATTGCCAGGTGAGGAAGTCCATTCCGAAGAAGAGGGCCGCGTTGTTCTCTTGGGTGCGATGGCCAGCCTGCCACTTCGCGAGGCCCGTGAAGCATTTGAGCGCGAATACCTGCTGACGCAAATCAACCGCTTTGGCGGAAACATCAGCCGAACGGCGAACTTTGTCGGGATGGAGCGTTCGGCGCTGCACCGTAAACTCAAAAGCCTCGGTGTGGTCACATCAGCCAAATCAGGCACGCGCGTGGCCCATTTAGACGAAGAATAGATCCCAAACCCCCATTTTTATAAGCTAAAAATACTTTGGGAAATCCTTGTGCCCTTCAGGGCGCAAGGATGGGGCAGCGCCCCGTCCACAGCCTGCGGCAAGCGGGACGTAAATACATTTGAATTGACCCCGCAGGCGTGTTCTGACATCTCTTGATCCAATCAGGCACGGGCGTGTCGGCGGTGCGCAGCATGGCCAACGCAGCAGGGGATTTTCACAGCATGAAAGTTATTATTTGCGGTGCAGGGCAGGTCGGCTGGCAGATTGCGCGTCACCTGTCGGGTGAACGGAATGATGTGACTGTGGTCGACAGCAATGCAGATCTGATCCGCCGTGCGACCGATACATTGGACGTGCAGGGGGTTGCTGGCTTCGCGAGCTATCCTGACGTGCTAGACCGCGCGGGCGCACGTGACGCCGATATGATCATCGCCGCGACCCACTCGGACGAAGTGAATATGGTTACGTGTCAGGTGGCCCACTCGGTCTTTGGCATTCAGCGCAAAATTGCGCGGCTGCGGTCGCAATCCTATCTTGATGCGATCTATTCCGATCTCTACCGCCGTGACCATCTGCCAATCGACGTTGTGATCAGTCCAGAGCGTGAGGTGGCCGCCGCTGCTCTTCAACGCCTTGCTGCACCTGCTGCCTTTGATACCGAACTCTTTATGGAGGGTCATGCGCAGCTCTTGGGGATCACGTTGGATGAGGACTGTCCTGTTCTCAATACACCCCTGCGCCAGTTGACGGACCTCTTTTCCACGTTGCGCGCTGTGGTCGTGGGGATCCGCCGCGATGGCCGCTTGTTTGCGCCAGAGCCGAAAGATCAACTGTTCGCCCGCGATGATGCCTATCTGTTCGTGCACCGTGACGACATTTCACGCGCGATGGAGATTTTTGGTAAGACCACAAGCAGTCAGGACCGTGTCGTTCTGGTTGGTGGCGGCAATGTGGGCCTTTCGGTTGCGCTCACGCTGGAGCGGCGTGCAAAGCGTATTCGCACCAAAGTGATTGAGAAGAACCGCCATTGCGCCGAACGCGCAGCCGAAGCGTTGGAGCGCACGATTGTGCTCAATGGCGACGGACTTGATGCAGCACTTTTGTCAGAGGCGGGGATCAACCGTGCGGATGCCATGCTGGCTGTTACAGATGACGATAAGACAAACATGCTGGCCTGTGTGCGGGCAAAAGCAGAGGGCTGCCCTTACGTGATTGCCCTAATCAACGATCCAACCTTGGTGCCGCTGATGCAGCCGCTTGGGATCGATGCCTATATCAACCCGCGCTCTACGACCGTAAGTTCGATCCTGCGCCATATCCGTCATGGCCGCGTGCGTCAGGTCTATTCAATCGGGGATGCCGAGGCCGAAGTGATCGAAGCTGAAGTCCTCTCGACTTCACCCATCGCTGGAAAGAAAATCCATGAGATTGATTTTCCCGAAGGGGCATTGGTTGGGGCCATCCGAAAAGGGAACAAGATCACCCGCCCGATGGGGGATACCCGCATTGATGAGGGTGATGTGATTGCCGTCTTCGTTTTGACCAAAGATGTCGCACAGCTTGAACAGCTGATGCAGGTCTCCATCGACTTTTTCTAGGAAGGGCACTCGTGCCACAGCGCAAAAGCCTTTCTGATAAACTTATGCAGCTGCCGCTGTTTTTGCTGATGTTCGGTGCAGCGGCAGTGTCGATGTTTGTGCCCGCAGTTTATGGAACAATCGCAGACCGTCATGAAACCAGTCAGGCGTTCTTTTACGCAGGTTTGCTTGGGACGATTACTTTCGTTTTGATAAGTGTGGCGCATGCAGATCGTACCCCGCGCCATGGCGCATTGGGGCCGCTGCTGTCACTGTTTTCTGCCTTCGTGTTCCTACCTATATTCTTTGCAATCCCCTTTGTTGAGGCGCTCCCGACAACGCGGTTCTTTAACGCTTATTTCGAGATGTTGAGCGCATTGACCACCACAGGCGCCACACTCTTTGATGATCCAACGCGCCTCGGTCCCGCGCTGCATTTGTGGCGTGCACAAGTGGGCTGGATGGGTGGCTTGCTTATGTGGGTTGCGGCTGTGGCTATTCTGGCGCCGCTTAACCTTGGCGGATTTGAAGTCACAGCGCAGGCCGAACCTGGTCGTAGGGAGGCAGGGCTTTATGCAACGGCCCGATTGAACCAGCGCCAGCGTATTTGGCGTGCACTCGAGATGTTGGCGCCGCTTTATGGTGGGTTGACGCTTTTGCTATGGGTTTTGTTGGTCTTTTCGGGAGAGGACACCCTAGTGGCGATTTGCCATGCGATGTCCGTGATGGCCACGTCAGGCATTTCTGCCAGCGGTGGGGTGGAAGGTGCTGCATCAGGATTTGCAGGTGAAGTTGTCATGGCGTTGTTTATGCTGTTTGCTTTGTCGCGGCTGACTTTTTCATCTGACACAATGACAGCAGCACAGGGTGGTCTCCTGACTGATCCCGAATTTAGGATTGGCATCATCCTTTTGATATTTGTGCCAGTGGTCTTGTTCACCCGTCATTTCATCGGGGCCTTTGGCCTTGTGCAAGAAGAGACGTTTTTGGGGGCAATGGCAGCACTCTGGGGCTCCTTGTTCACTGTACTGTCATTCCTCTCTACAACCGGATTTGTGTCTGAATACTGGAGTGAAACCCAAAGCTGGTCTGGCCTGCGTACACCCGGTTTGATCCTGATGGGGCTGGCTTTGGTTGGGGGCGGGGTTGCCACAACAGCAGGCGGGGTCAAGCTGCTGCGCGTTTTTGCGCTGTACCGGAACGCTGTGCGCGAAATGGAACAACTGGTTCATCCAAACTCGGTATCAGGGGCAGGGGTCGCAGGGCGGCGCTTGCAATCAGGGGGCGCGTTTATTGCATGGATCTTTTTTATGCTGTTCGCTTTGTCTTTTGCGGGTGTGACACTTGCACTCACTCTTGTGGGTGTCACTTTTGACGAAGCGCTTGTGCTGTCGATTGCCATGCTCTCAACCACTGGGCCGCTCACTGAAGTTGGGGGCGAAGCGCCCATTGCGCTTTTATCTCTCAGTGATGCAGCAAAGGGAATCCTTGCGGGTGCGATGGTTTTGGGGCGTCTTGAGACGCTTGCAATCATCGCCTTGTTGACCCCCGACCTGTGGCGTAGTTGACACCTGTACCCGCAGCCCTTTGCAAATGCTTGATTTTGGGGGTGGCAACTTGCGAAGTGGCACTTCATAATTGTAACTAGACGAGCCCATTGTGGCTAACGATAATAAAAGAATGAAAGATCAAACTATGGCGTCTGATAGACAGAACCTTCAGGATGCGTTCCTGAACCACGTACGCAAGACAAAAGTACCTGTAACGATTTTCTTGATTAATGGTGTCAAACTCCAAGGTGTGATCACCTGGTTTGATAATTTCTGTGTGCTCTTGCGCCGCGACGGTCAATCCCAGCTTGTGTACAAACACGCAATCTCAACCATCATGCCAAGCCAGCCTATCAGCTTGTATGAGGGCGAAGACGCTTTTTGAGCAAGCCTGACTTTCAGATTGACGAGACTGACGGCCCCGCGCAAACGCGTGCTTGGGTGCTTCATCCTGACATCAAAAATGACAATGACCGCCGTGAACCGATCCCTGCTTTGGCGGAGGCTGTTGCCTTGGCTGAAGCCTTGCCAAACATCGAAGTGGTCGGCTCTGCCATTGTGCCCCTGCGTACATTAAGCGCTGGTTTTTTGTTCGGGAAAGGCAAGATTGAAGAGATCCGCCAGACCCTCAAGGACGAAGAAATCGAGCTTATCTTGGTCGATGGCAGTGTGACTCCGGTCCAGCAGCGTAACCTTGAGAAAGCTTGGGATGTTAAGCTTCTTGACCGCACAGCGTTGATTTTAGAGATTTTCAGCGACCGTGCCGCAACCCGTGAAGGTGTGTTGCAGGTCGAGATGGCTGCGCTGAACTACCAGCGCACCCGCTTGGTGCGGGCATGGACCCACCTTGAGCGGCAGCGTGGCGGCCTCGGCTTTGTCGGTGGCCCGGGTGAGACACAAATCGAATCTGACCGCCGTGCCATTGATGAACAGCTGGTGCGCTTGCGCCGTCAGTTGGAGAAAGTCGTTAAGACACGTGCGCTGCACCGTGCGGCTCGGGCAAAGATACCGTTCCCGATTGTGGCTCTTGTTGGTTACACGAACGCAGGTAAATCAACGCTTTTCAATAAGTTGACGGGTGCGGATGTACTGGTCAAGGATATGCTCTTTGCCACGCTTGATCCGACGATGCGCAGTCTTGAACTGCTCGACGGGCCTGAGATTATTCTCAGTGACACGGTTGGCTTTATCTCTGATTTGCCAACTGAACTGGTTGCAGCCTTCCGTGCGACGCTCGAAGAAGTGCTCGCTGCTGATATTATTCTTCATGTGCGCGACATCAGTCATGCCGAGACGCAAGAGCAGGCCCGCAATGTGCGTGATATCCTGACCTCCCTTGGTGTGCCGTCTGAAACGCGGACCTTTGAGGTCTGGAACAAGGTTGATTTGCTGGCTCCTGATGCAGCCGATGCTGTGCGCGAGCGTAGTGCGCGGGATGACGCCGTGGTGGTCATTTCCGCGGTGTCAGGCGAAGGCCTCGAACTGCTCCAGACGACTGTTGCCGAGGCCTTGCAGGGCGCGCTACGCACCGCCGAGCTCAGCCTTACCTTTGCCGAGGGGCGCAAACGCGCATGGCTGTTCTCACAAGAAGTGGTGTTGAACGAGACACAGACCGACGAAGGCTTCGATCTTGAATTGCGTTGGGCGGCGGACGTAGAGGCAGCGTTCCAGCGGCTATAGCCTTTTTGCATGCACGCCCCATATGGTACTGCGTGCCACGAGGAGTGCTGCCATGTCCTATCTTATCGTATATCTCTCTACATTCGTCCTGTTCCTGATCGCTGATTTTGTCGGCCTGAGCTATTTTATCAAACCGATCTTTTCACGTGATATCGGGGATATCATGCTCGAAGAGTTCCGTGTTTTGCCTGCATTCCTATTCTATGCCTTCCTCATCTTTGTGGTGATGTGGTTTGTCGGGTGGCCCGCCTTGGACGGTGACAAGTCGTTGCTGTGGGTCTTTGGGTCTGCAGCACTCATTGGCGCTGCCTCGTATGGAACCTTCGAATTCACCAACTATGCGATTTTGAAGGACTGGTCGCCAACTCTTGTGATGGTGGACCTCACGTGGGGAACAGTTGTGACGGGTGCAACGGCTGCGGGTGGTGTCGCGGTCACGCGCGCATTTGGGTTTTGAAGGCATGGGCGATGGGTCATGAGCGACCATTGCCCTGAAGATGAGTTAGGCCCCTTGGGCCGAGGCAAAACGCCATGCACCCGGTCTTAGTTGGTTGAGCTCCCAATCGCCGACTTGAACACGTATCAGACGTAGCGTGGGCAAATCAACGTGAGCGGTCATGCGGCGCACTTGTCTGTTGCGGCCTTCCGCGATGGTGATCTTGAGCCACGCGTCGGGAACAGATTTGCGAAAGCGTGCGGGTGGGTCGCGAGGCCACAAGTCATCTGGCGCTTCGCTTTGACTGACTTTGGCGGGCCGTGTTTTTCCATCTTTGAGTGTAACACCCTGCTTGAGCGCATTTAGTGCTGCATCATCAGGCGTGCCTTCCACTTGAACCAGATAGGTTTTTTCCAGCTTATATTTCGGACTCGAAATGCGCGCCTGAAGTGGTCCGTTGTCTGTGAGGACCATCAACCCTTCACTGTCACGATCAAGGCGACCTGCGGGGTAGAACCCTTTTTCATCAATATAGCCTGACAAGGTCGGGCGTGGAGAGCCTTCGGTGCCCTTGTCTGTAAACTGGGACAGGACACCGTAAGGTTTGTTAAAGAGGATTACGCGGGGGATGCTCATGGTGCTTGAGGGATCAGCAGAGTGACGCCAACAGCCGCCGCACGTGCAAGGTCCTGATCCAGTGACATGGGGATGTATTCGCCACGCCGCCATAGCTGGGCAAGATCATCATAATGGCGCGACAGGAAGTGTCCTGACTGGCCCGTAGAAGACACGAAGACTGAACTGTCGGGGTCGGCAAAATCATAGACACCGCGGTAGCCTGCACCATGCACGTTGTGAAACGGATTAGGATCACTGCCTTTTGTGCGGCCGCGCATGAGAGTGTGATCACCGCCCGATGTGCTTTGCCGAATGTTCACAAAATACCGCAACACAGGAACAGTCCCAAGCACGGGATGATCATGTGTTGCCTGATGCGCATCGCCCCATCGCAGGCTTTCCAGCGAGGTGCCGTAAGTGTTTGACATGGTGAGCAGAGCATCATCAAGTGCTAGGCGCGCCATATCGGCACACGTCTCGGTCGGGGCTGACTGGAATACGTCACACCATGCCGATGCGCCCTCAACATCACGGAACACCCGCTCGATAAACAGCGGCTCGACATGGTCAAACTCGGCAGCCAACGGTCCGAGTTCATCTTGTATCAGCCGCGATTGGAGGGCGCGCAACCACGTGGCATAGATCAACGGCTCTGGCAGATGCTCGTTCATCTCACCAGACCAACCAGCCAACAGACCCAGTGCATCTTGGCGCAGCGCTTCTGGTGTCCCGTCAGGGGCAGCCTCACCAGTGAACCACAGCTCGGCACCGATGAGGGGCAGCAATGAGCGGGCGGTAAAGCTCACTGTATCAAGTTGCGCCTCGATAAAGCTGTCGCGGGTGTGGACCTGACGACCTTGCATAAGCCGCTGCCACCGCTGCACGCGCTGTGTGTCGCCCCACAGATAGGAGATGTGGTTTGGAAATGGACGGTCCACGGTCTTGTTGTTGGTATTGCCCAAAATCCCACCAGACGGCGCTACAAAACCGGGGTTGGCCGTAAATGGCAGCGTTCCCTGCCAGCGGTTTGCAGCGATCCAACCCGGGCTGGGCATGCGTCCCTTGCTTTGGTGTGCGGGGTCGCGTTTTGGGGCCGCGCCGATGGTTTTCATCGCAACCGTTTCGCGATCGACGAGTGTCAGGTTCTGTGAGGGTGCAATGTATTTCGCAGAGGCGCTGATCCCGTCGGCTAAAGTTTTGGCGCGCATCAACTCAATCGCTGATTGGAGTGTCGTATCGCGTTGGCTCAATACAGTCCAAGCAACGGATGCAACGTGGCCAGGTGGGGTGATCGCGCCGAGGTTATAGTGGCTGCCCGGCAGGACAGGTCCATTATCGGTCCACCGCAGAGTAAGCGTGACCGGATCAAAGTCCTTTACCGTAATGATTGACGCGCGGGTGCGGAATTTTTTGAACCCGTCTGGTGTGCGGTATTCCTCGCGGTTGGCAGGATTCAGTTCTTCGATATAGACGTCTTGATCGTCAAGGTATGACGACGTCAGCCCCCAACCCAGATCGGCAGAGCGCCCAGTCAACACCGCAGGAATGCCCGGAATGGTTGCCCCAATCACACCGCCTGTTTCCAGCTCAAGCCGTGCGAGGTACCAAATTGATGGAGCGGTCAGGCCAAGGTGTGGATCATTGGCCAGCAACGTCCCACCAGACGCAGAGCGCGAGGGCGCTGCGGCCCATGCATTTGAAGCACCTGCCAAAGCTGTGCGTTTAAACGGTGAAAGGGGATGGGTGGTGTAAGGCACCGTTTTGGCAAAGCGCGGCGCTTGGGGAAACAGACTTGCGTACTTTTGCAGCGCGGCCACGCCAGTGCCGGGCGCATCGGGTAAGATATCGCGCAGCCGTGCATCGTCGGGCAGGGCGAGAGAGACACGAGCACGCAAAACTTCGGCGTCAAGATGGCCCGAGAGTTGTAGGCCCATCAGCTTGACGATGGCGATGCTATCTGCGGGCCGCCACGGGGCCATTGGTGCATTGAACAAAAACATCTCTGGCGCGCCACGCCCCAAGGCCTCAGAGTTAATTTGGTCAAGCCGTGCATTTACGCCAGCAGAATAGGCGCGCAGGGCCGCTTGGGTCTTTAGATCCAACGCCTCCATCGACGCGATAGACAGTGCGTAAATGTCAAAGCGGCGCAGGAGCTTGTCGGTATCTAGGGTGGACGCGCCAAAAACTTCTGAGAGTCGTCCTTGGGCTGTTCGGCGCATCGTGGTCATCTGCCACATGCGATCTTGGGCATGGGCAAAGCCGAGGCCAAAGAAGACATCCTCGTCCTGAGGGCCGAAAATATGTGGGACATTGGCATTGTCGCGCACAATCTCGACGGGACGCTCAAGGTTCGGCACTTCTGCTTCGGCATTGTATTCGGGTAATGAACGCGACGCGAGCCAGTAAACCAAACCAATCACCACAACACCCAATATGATGAGCGTTGCCGTCAGGCGTATCAGCCAGCGAAAAATCAGTGCCATGCGCTCAAACCCTTAAGATATTGTCTGTTGCCGCGTTTGCCGCAGACGTCTGCCGTGATAGCTAGAAACGAAGCAATAGCGCAACATCAAAGCAAGGAAAAGCACATGGCAAGAGTGGCTCTTTTGGATCTGGGCGAAGTGGGCGAACCGCTGCCGGATCATCTGGAACCTTCGGGCTGCAATGGGACACTGCAATACCTCACTGCTTCCAAGGCGGCGGATTGGGCCAAGACATATAGCAAGGGCATGCGACAACGTCTCGCGCGGCCATTGACAGACTGGTTGTCCAGATTCCTATGCGCAAAATAGGGATATTCATTAGATAACAATATCAATTATTTGCGGAGTGGACTTCAGATATTCCCACGCCAGAATTGAAGGTAAATAGCTGCGAAGGCAACTTCGACAACGATCACTAGCCATACCTCGAAGCCTACTGCGCCGCGCATGAATTCGACCAGACCGAGGCAAGTCATACCCCCCCCCCCCCCCC
>CAWVZA010000036.1:0-19741 GCA_963934545.1 uncultured Sulfitobacter sp. | reverse complement strand
CCCGCACCCGTGTGACAAAATCGATTGCGCTGAACATACCGCTGCTCAGCTCTGCAATGGATACAGTGACGGAATCGCGCATGGCGATTGCCATGGCACAGGCAGGCGGGATGGGTGTCATCCACCGCAACCTGACCATTGACGAGCAGGCCAAAGAGGTCCGCCGCGTTAAGCGCTTTGAGAGTGGGATCGTCTATAACCCCATTACTCTGCGCGCAAACCAGACGCTGGCAGACGCCAAAGTTCTGCAGGAGCGTTATCGCGTCACAGGCTTTCCTGTTGTTGACGAGGGTGGCCGCGTTGTGGGCATTGTGACCAACCGTGATATGCGCTTTGCCACAGCGGACGATACGCCTGTGCATCTGATGATGAGCACCGAAAACCTCGCAATCCTGCATGAGCCCGCCGACCGCGACGAGGCGATCAGCCTGATGAAAGCGCGTCGCATCGAAAAGCTGTTGGTCACGGATGGCAAGGGCAAGCTCACCGGCCTGCTCACGCTCAAAGATACCGAGCAAGCAGTTCTGAACCCAACGGCCTGCAAGGACGAGCTTGGCCGCCTGCGTGTTGCCGCTGCGACGACCACAGGTGATGCTGGTTTTGAGCGTTCCCAAGCACTGGTTGATGCGGGTGTAGACATGATTGTCATCGATACAGCCCATGGTCATTCCGAAGGCGTGGCGATTGCAGTGGAGCGTGCCAAGAAGCTGAGCAATGAAGTGCAAGTTGTTGCGGGCAATGTCGCCACAGGTGAGGCGACACGCGCACTCATCGACTCTGGCGCGGATGCCGTGAAAGTAGGTATTGGTCCGGGCTCGATCTGCACGACACGCATGGTTGCAGGCGTTGGCGTGCCACAGCTCACTGCAATTATGGATTGCGCGAAAGCGGCAGGCGACATACCCGTCATTGCTGATGGCGGCATCCGCCTGTCGGGTGATTTTGCCAAAGCAATCGCCGCAGGCGCATCTTGTGCGATGGTAGGCTCCATGATCGCTGGTACGGATGAAAGCCCGGGTGAAGTTATTCTATATCAAGGCCGTAGCTTCAAAAGCTATCGCGGTATGGGCAGCCTTGGCGCAATGGCGAGCGGCTCAGCTGATCGGTATTTTCAGAAAGATGCTGCAAGTGACAAACTGGTGCCAGAGGGTATTGAGGGTCAAGTTGCTTATAAAGGCACGGCTGCTAACGTCCTCCACCAAATGGTCGGCGGTTTGCGCGCTGCCATGGGCTACACTGGCTGTGCCACCGTCGCGGAAATGCGCAAGAACTGCTCTTTTGTGAAGATCACAGGCGCGGGCCTCTCGGAGAGCCATGTCCATGATGTTCAAATTACTCGCGAATCCCCCAACTATAGAATTGGTTAAACCATGACATTGGACCCACAATGACTCCGGCAGCACGGGTGGCAGCAGCCATCGAGATCCTTGATATGATTGGCGATGGCCTGCCAGCAGAGCAAGTGCTGACGCGCTGGGGCCGCTCGAACCGCTTTGCCGGATCAAAGGACCGTGCCGCGATCCGCGACTATGTCTTTGATGTCATGCGTGCGCGGCGCAGTGCGGCTTGGCTGGGACGGGCAGGGACAGGGCGCGGTCTGATGATCGGGCTTTTGCGCACGCAAGGGATTGAACTGGACACCCTGTTCACGGGAGAGGGACATGCGCCTGCGCCCTTAGTGGACTATGAAGAGGCTTTGCCAGAAGGCGAGCTGTCACAGCAAGATGCTTGGAATTTGCCAGATTGGCTGGTTGAACTGTTCACCGAGGTTTTGGGCGATGCTGCGGAAAGCACGGCCATGGCTTTGCAAGAGCGCGCACCTGTGACCTTACGCATAAATACAGCAAAAACAACTGCATCCGAGGCGCTTCGCATGCTGAACGACGCAAATGTTGAGGCTGTCGCAAACCCGCTCAGCCCAACGGCATTGACCGTTGTTGAGGGCAATCGGCGTATCCGTAACTCAGCCGCCTATCTCGAAGGCTATGTTGAGTTGCAAGACGCGAGCAGTCAGGCTGTTGTCGATGCGCTGCCCAAAGCATTGCGCGTGTTGGACTACTGCGCGGGCGGAGGGGGCAAGGCGCTGGCCATTGCGGCACGGGGCGCTGATGCCGTTTTTGCGCATGATGTCGATCCCGCGCGCATGCGGGATTTGCCATTACGGGCTGCTCGGGCAGATGCAGAGATCACTCAGCTCGACGGCAGCGAGCTTGCACGGTCTGGCCCTTATGATCTGGTGCTCGTTGACGCGCCTTGTTCTGGCAGCGGCTCATGGCGTCGTGCGCCAGAAGCAAAGTGGCGTTTGACACGAGAACAGTTGGACCAAACGATGCTGCTTCAAGATCGCATCCTTGAAGAAGCGATGGCGTTGGTGGCGGATGGTGGCACCCTTGCCTATGCCACGTGCTCAATCTTACCTGATGAGAACCGGGCGCGCGTTGATGCGTTTTTGAGCCGCCATACCGGCTGGAAATGCGTGTGGGATCATACATTTGAAGTGAGCCCCCTTGGAGACGGATTTTACGCCGCTCATCTGCAATAGGCTTGACGCCGCCCGAATAATCATCAGAATTCCACCCATACGGGTGATTTCAGCGATTTTTACATGGCGGTTAATCGGCTCTTAACCCTTTGGACCAAGAGTACAGTGAGGATTCGGACTTGATGTTCGGTCATACCTGGAAGGGAATATATGCAGCAGACCACGGGTGCGACACTGACAGAACGGATGGTTATGATCACGCCGCATCGGTTGTTCGTTCTGCTGGGGCTGGCCGTTGTCCTCTGTTCAGCCGCTGCTTTCTCTCTTGATGGAACGATGCAAAGTGCTGTGTTCGCTGCAGGCAGGAGCCTCATTTGCGTCGCTGGGATGCTGTTTTTGGTGCGGATTGGCCACCATCTCGCGCGTCGTCAGAGCATTAGATCGGTCTCTCATTTCATTAGCAACGACAGCACACCGAGTTTTGTTACGAAGGAAGACGGCAAGATTGTATCGTCCAATGCAGCAGCCATGCGGACGTTTGGGCAAACTGATGGCTCTACCTTAGCCGGAACCTTATCAGACAGGATTGGGAATCCCGGCCCAATGTTGTTCAGGCTCCAGACCCGCGCCGCGGCAAGTGGTTCGGTCCGCGAGGAAATTGTGACGAACCGCGGTTAGGTTTTACTGGCGGTTCATGCCATTGGTTCGGACGGATTCGCATGGTGCGTTGAATCACAGAGCACACAAGCAGCGGGTAGCCTTCCAAGCGACAGTCGTATCTTGCCCATGGTGATGGTCGGACGCAGCGGTGCAATTTTTTCGATGAACCATGCAGCCCGCCAATTTATAGGTGCGCGTGGAAAGTCGCTGGATGCTATCTTTGCCGAGCAAATCGTTGTGCCTGGAACGGTAATGCAAGTTTCGACGACCACAGGAAACCACCCTGCACTGATTGCCCAGACAGACGCTGGTGCAGGCAGGCGTGCCCTTTACTTGCTGCCGCCTCCTGCTGTTGGCGATCAAGTTCCCAACCATGATTGGCAAGTCTTTCAAGACATGCCGATTCCCATGATCAAAATCGCGCCTGACGGGACGGTCCAAGCGTATAACAAGCGTGCATCGAAATTGATCAGCGTAGTCCTCGAAGAAGGTGCGCATCTTTCTGCGCTGATGGAGGGCTTGGGGCGGTCGATCGATAACTGGCTGAGCGATATGCTCGCTGGCTGTTTGCTCCAGAAATCAGAATTCCTCCGCCTGACCAGAGGCGATTTTGAAGCATTTGTTCAAGTGACGCTTAACAGGATTGACGAAGACGGCTCGCCTGCGCTTATTGCTGTGCTGCATGATGCAACAGAGCTGAAATCGCTTGAAGCACAATTTGTGCAAAGCCAGAAAATGCAGGCTGTAGGGCAACTTGCGAGTGGTGTCGCCCATGATTTCAATAACCTACTCACGGTAATTTCTGGCCACTGCGATCTGTTGCTCCTCCGCCATGACCAAGGCGATACAGATTATAGTGATCTGGTACAAATTAATCAGAATGCCAACCGTGCTGCTGCATTAGTGAGGCAGCTTTTAGCGTTTTCACGCAAGCAAACCTTACGGCCAGAAACACTTGATATGCGCAATACTTTGGCTGATCTAACTCATCTTTTAAACCGCTTGGTGGGGGAGAAGGTCACACTCACACTGAGCCACGATCCCGTTTTGGAACCCATCCGTGCTGACAAACGCCAGCTGGAACAGGTTTTGATGAATCTCGTCGTCACTGCACGTGATGCCATGCCTACAGGTGGCGAAATCCGCATTGTCACGGAGTGTTCCACCCTCATGGACCCGCTCCAGCGAGATCAGGTTACGGTTCCCTCAGGCCAATACGTTACAATCCAAGTGAGCGATGATGGCGTGGGTATTGCGCCTGATAAACTGCAAAAAGTATTTGAGCCGTTTTTCACGACAAAACGGACAGGAGAAGGAACAGGCTTGGGGCTTTCGACAGCTTACGGGATCGTTAAACAGTCCGGCAGTTATATTTTTGTGGATAGTTCGGAAGGTGTCGGCACATGTTTCACACTCTATTTCCCGGTTCTTAGTCAGCCCACACAGATAGAAAAGCCGAAGACCAGCGAGATCGCTGCAACAGCAGGACCTGCGGCCAATGGGGGTGTATCCTCTTGGTGGAAGATGAAGCACCCGTGCGGGCCTTTGCCAGCCGTGCGCTGAGATTGCGCGGGTATACGGTATTGGAAGCGGAGAACGCCGAGGCCGCCCTTGCCACTCTTGAAGATGTGGTTCTCAAAATTGATGTCTTTGTGACTAATGTGGTGATGCCTGGCATGGACGGGCCGAGGAGGGTAAAACAGGCGCTCATCGCGCGTCCAGACGTGCGTGTTGTCTTCGTATCAGGATATGCCGAGGACAGCCTGGGTGAAGCGCAAAAGAAGATCCCCAGTTAGGTCTTCTTACCCAAGCCGTTCTCGCTGAATGATCTCACCGAGACCGTTAACAACCAGCTACATTAGTTTTTGAAATACTGTCATAGAGTGCAAAATCTTCTGAAAAATTGCGCCGAAACCGCTCCTCCACATCTGATGAAAGCACAGCAGCAAATGTCGGAGAGACATTTTCACGTTCAAGACGTAATTTAACTTCTAAGCGGTCTTCGAGAAACTTCAGCTGATTTCCCACTTCGGCAAACCCAGGGCGCTTCCCCTTCTTGTAAGCGAGCACAAACTCGTCAAAACTGATGCCAATCGTATTATTGGGTTTGTCTTTCATAAAGGGGCGCTGGCGGTAACGATACCAACTGCTTAACCAACTTACAGGTTTTCTCATCACGTTTATAAGCTCCATCTCTGCATCGCAGACATTGTGAAACATGGGACGTATGAATCGATTGTAGCGATAAACAGGCGCATGCTTCAAAAGCGGCGGATCATTGATCACAAGGTCTGCGTGCGGAGCCAATGCTGTTTGATAAGCAGTCGTCCCAGTCTTTAGCATAGACAAAAACGCAAGGCGTTCTTTAAAGAAAACAGCCATATAGGTCCTCCAGACAAGAATAACATACCCTTCGCTTAGCGCATAAACAACTTCTTAACCAATCCGACTCAAAGATAGATGAAAGAAATTGATTGAAATGTTCTCATTTTGTACTCATAAGAACATTAACAGAACGTCGCGCATTGATGATAGGGGTGATTGCCGCCGCTCTCGCCTTGTGACAGTAAGGGAAGAACCCAAATGGCAACGGCAGATCTTTTGAATATGGACAAGAAAACGGCAGACAAGCAAAAGGCGCTCGACAGCGCACTGGCGCAAATTGAACGGCAGTTCGGCAAAGGCTCGATTATGAAGCTGGGAGCTGAAGGTGCAGTGCAAGATATTACTGCATCCTCCACTGGATCGCTCGGGCTTGACATCGCTCTAGGGATTGGTGGTTTGCCGATGGGGCGGATCATCGAAATTTATGGTCCAGAATCATCCGGCAAAACCACGCTAACGCTGCATTGTGTGGCTGAACAACAAAAAGCAGGCGGCGTCTGCGCCTTTGTTGATGCGGAACATGCGCTTGATCCGCAATACGCAAAGAAGCTAGGCGTCGATATTGACGAATTGTTGATCTCTCAACCCGACACGGGTGAGCAGGCGCTTGAAATCACAGATACGCTGGTCCGCTCTGGTGCTGTGAACATGGTCATTGTCGACTCGGTCGCAGCCCTCACACCTAAATCTGAACTTGAAGGTGAAATGGGTGATAGCTCGGTTGGCGTACAGGCCCGCTTGATGAGCAAGGCAATGCGCAAACTGACAGGGTCGATTTCTAAGTCCAACTGTATGGTTATCTTTATCAACCAGATCCGTATGAAGATTGGTGTGATGTTCGGTTCACCTGAAACGACAACAGGTGGTAACGCACTTAAATTCTATTCCTCTGTGCGTCTCGATATTCGCCGCATTGGTTCAATCAAGGACCGCGACGAAATTGTAGGCAACCAGACCAAGGTCAAAGTTGTCAAAAACAAAGTAGCGCCACCTTTCAAACAGGTTGAGTTCGAGATCATGTACGGTGAGGGCATCTCGAAGATGGGTGAATTGCTGGATATGGGTGTAGCGGGCGGTATCGTCGATAAATCTGGTAGCTGGTTTTCCTACGGAGATGAGCGGATCGGTCAGGGGCGGATCAACGCAAAAGCATATCTGCGTGACAACCCCGAGATGGCCAATGATATCGAGGATAAGATCCGTGCTGCACACGGCTTGGACTTTGATGGCTCTGCTAACAAAGACGATCCCGATATTCTGGATGACTAAGGTCTAAGAGGGCAGGAACTTGACCTTTTAAATTCTAAAAGGGTGCGCGCCAATGGGGGCGCACCTTTTTTTAATGTGGCAACTGTGGACACAGACGGATGCCACCGCTATCTCCAAAAAAGTATTTTCGCGTGCCCAAAGGACGGACATCATGCAGACGCTTAACGAAATTCGCTCAAGCTTTTTGAACTACTACGGAGATCACGGCCATGCGATCGTGCCGTCGAGCCCGCTTGTGCCGCGCAATGATCCTACTTTGATGTTCACTGCGGCGGGCATGGTGCAGTTCAAAAACCTGTTCACTGATGTGGAGACGCGTGCTTACAAACGTGCAACGACTGCCCAAAAATGTGTGCGCGCTGGTGGCAAGCATAATGATCTCGACAATGTTGGGTATACAGCGCGCCACCATACGTTTTTTGAGATGCTTGGGAACTTTAGCTTTGGCGACTATTTCAAGGAAGATGCGATCCCGCTGGCGTGGAATCTGCTCACCAAAGTATTCGGCATCGATGAAAAGCGGCTCTTGGTCACCGTCTATCACACTGATGATGAGGCCGTAGCCATTTGGAAAAAGCATGCAGGGCTGAACGACGACCGTATCATCCGCATTGCGACGGATGATAATTTTTGGTCTGCGGGACCAACTGGCCCATGTGGACCTTGTACCGAGATATTCTATGATCACGGCGATCATATCTGGGGTGGCCCTCCAGGCTCTGCCGACGAGGATGGCGACCGGTTCGTTGAAATCTGGAACCTCGTCTTTATGCAGTATGAGCAGTTCGAGGATGGGACACGCCGCGACCTACCGAACAAGTCTATTGATACAGGGATGGGTATTGAGCGTGTCGCGGCTCTCTTGCAGGGGACAAATGACAACTATTCAACTGATCTGATGCGCAGTTTGATTGAGGCCTCGGCCAATGCAACAAGCAGTGATCCCGATGGACCGGGCAAGACCCATCACCGCGTGATTGCCGATCACTTGCGCTCTACGTCATTCCTTATGGCGGATGGCGTTATGCCGAGCAACGATGGACGTGGGTATGTCCTGCGGCGGATTATGCGCCGTGCGATGCGGCATGCCCATTTGCTTGGGGCACAAGATCCGTTAATGCACCGCTTGGTACCTGCACTGGTCGCACAGATGGGGCAGGCCTACCCAGAACTGGATCAAGCACAGAGCATGATCGAACAGACTTTGCTGCAAGAAGAGGCCCGCTTTCGTCAGACCCTTGATCGCGGTTTGAAGCTTCTGGATGATGAACTGGTTGCACTGCCTGATGGCGCTGAATTGCCCGGGGCGTCTGCTTTCAAACTCTATGACACCTTTGGCTTCCCCCTTGATCTGACGCAGGATGCTTTGCGTGAAAAGGGCCGTACGGTTGATACTGATGGGTTCAAAGCCGCTATGGCCGAGCAAAAGGCGAAAGCCCGCGCTGCATGGTCCGGTTCTGGTGAAGCGGCTGACGCAACCGTTTGGTTTGATGTGGCGGAGCAGGGAGGAATAACTGAATTCCTTGGCTATGACACCGAAATTGCCGAAGGCAAAATTGCTGCTCTGGTGCAGGACGGCAAAACCGTAGAGTCAGCGAAAGATGGCGAAGAGGTGCAAATTGCACTGAACCAGACGCCTTTCTACGCTGAGAGTGGCGGCCAGCTTGGGGATACTGGCGTTATCCGTACGGATACTGGCACTGTGCGGATAACGGATACGCACAAAGCCGCGGGTGTTTTTATCCACTTTGGAAAAGTCGAAAAGGGTAGCGTTTCCAACACTCAATCCGCCGTCCTTGAAGTGGATCACAGTCGACGTGCAGCCATTCGCGCCAACCACTCCGCGACCCATTTGCTGCATGAAGCGCTGCGACATGCCCTTGGTGATCATGTCGCACAGCGTGGTTCATTGAATGCAGCTGATCGGTTGCGGTTTGATTTCAGCCACAACGAGGCCGTGAGCGCGCAGTATTTGACGCGCGTTGAGGCGGAGGTGAACACCTATATTCGCCAGAATACGGCCGTTGAAACACGAATCATGACTCCCGATGATGCACGTGCATTGGGCGCACAAGCGCTCTTTGGTGAGAAATACGGTGATGAGGTCCGCGTCGTTTCGATGGGCAAGCAGACAGGGTCTGGAAAAGGTACTGACCAAAATACCTACTCGCTTGAGTTGTGCGGTGGTACGCATGTGGTCCGCACAGGCGATATTGGTGCTTTTGTTCTACTTGGTGACAGCGCGAGCAGCGCAGGCGTCCGTCGCATTGAAGCACTGACAGGTAAGGCCGCCATCGCACATCTTCGTGCTCAGGATGACTTGCTGGGGCAAACCGCACTTGAGTTGAAAAGTCCCGCTGCGTCCGTACCCGAGCGTGTGCGCGCTTTGATGGAAGAGCGCCGTAACCTTGGGAATGAAGTGGCCCAATTGCGCCGTGAATTGGCAATGTCAGGCGGCGCCAGTGCCCCTGAAGCGCGTCAGGTCAATGGTATCAACTTCCATGCACAGACTCTCAAAGGGGTTACTGGAAAAGATTTGCCTGCCTTAATGGACGAGCATAAGTCACGGATCGGATCTGGGGTCGTTCTACTCATTGCAGATACTGGCGATAAGGCTGCTGTTGCTGCGGGTGTAACGGATGATCTGAAAGACAAACTGTCTGCTGTGGATGTCCTGCGCGCGGCGGTTGCTGAGTTGGGTGGCAAAGGTGGTGGTGGTCGGCCGGATATGGCCCAAGGTGGCGGAGCTTCCGCCGAGAACGCCGAGGCGGCGATTGCTGCCGCAGAAACTGTTTTGAAAGGATAAGACCGATGCCAGCTCTTTGGATTGCCCACGTGACCGTCAGCGATGAGGAAGCATACAAAAAATATGCAGCAGGGGCGACTGTCGCTATCGCTGAGCATGGCGGTGAATTTATCGCGCGTGGTGGCCGCTTTGTTCAACTCGAAGGTAAGGAACGGCCACGCAATGTCGTTGCACGGTTCCCCGATGTCGACACCGCTGAGCGCTGCTACCATTCGGACGCATATCAAGCGGCACTAGAATTTGCCCGTGGCGCGTCCGAGCGTGAACTGATGATCGTAGAGACTACAGAGTAAGTGTGATCCGCGTTTGCATCTGATGCATGCGGCCAATCACATGAAATGAACGAAAAAGGGCGCTCCGATCAGGAGTGCCCTTTTCTATATTCAACTCCTGATCGGATCAGGCAGATTTAGACATCCGCTTACGCTCATGCGAATCGAGGTAGCGCTTTCGCAGACGGATGGCGTTTGGTGTGACTTCCACCAGCTCATCGTCGTCGATGTATGCAATCGCTTCTTCAAGGCTCAGCGTGATGGGAGTGGTCAAACGCACCGCTTCATCCGTACCGGAGGCACGTACGTTGGTCAGCTGCTTACCCTTGAGCGGGTTCACTTCGAGATCATTCTCGCGGCTGTGCTCACCAATAACCATGCCCTGATATACGTCAGTTTGAGCACCGATAAAGAACTTGCCACGATCTTCGAGCTTCCAAAGTGCGAAGGATACGGAAACGCCATTTTCCATGGAGATCAGAACACCAGCGCGACGGCCAGGGATCTTGCCTTTGTGGGGTGACCAGCTGTGAAATACGCGGTTGATAACGCCTGTACCACGTGTGTCGGTCAGGAATTCGCCGTGATAACCGATCAAGCCACGAGAAGGGACATGCGCGATGATGCGGGTTTTACCTGCACCGGCTGGCTTCATCTCGACCAATTCGCCTTTGCGCACACCGGTAATCTTTTCGATCACAGCGCCGGAGTATTCGTCATCAACGTCAATTGTTGCTTCTTCGATCGGTTCGTGGCGTACTCCATCGATTTCTTGAAAAAGAACCTGTGGGCGCGAGATTGAGAGTTCAAACCCTTCGCGGCGCATGTTCTCGATCAAAACACCCATCTGAAGTTCGCCACGGCCAGCAACTTCGAACGAGTCGCCGCTCGGGCTGTCGGTCACTTTGATTGCGACGTTTGATTCAGCTTCTTTCATCAGACGGTCACGGATAACGCGCGACTGTACCTTCTTGCCATCACGACCAGCAAGCGGGCTGTCGTTGATGCCGAAAGTTACTGTGATCGTTGGCGGATCGATCGGCTGGGCAGGGGTTGCTTCGACAACTGACGCGTCTGCAAGCGTGTCTGCAACTGTCGCTTTGGACATACCTGCGATGGAGACAATATCTCCAGCTTCGGCCAAATCAATGGCAGTTTGATCCAAACCGCGGAACGCCAGAATTTTGGTGGCGCGGAAGTTCTCAATCAATGTGCCATCACGTGACATCGCTTTGATCGATTGACCAGCTTTCAACGTGCCGCTCTCAACGCGACCTGTCAGCAAGCGCCCAAGGAACGGGTCACCGCCCAAAGTGGTGGCCAGCATGGTGAACGGCTTGTCCCTTTCAGCGATCTGTGCGGGCGCAGGAACGTGCTTGAGTACAAGTTCGAACAAGGCGCTCAAATCCTTGCGTGGACCGTCGAGTGTCATGTCGGCCCAGCCGGCGCGGCCAGAGGCGTACATGTGCGGAAAATCAAGCTGCTCGTCTGTCGCATCAAGGTTTGCGAAGAGGTCAAAGCATTCGTCCAGTGCGCGATCAGGCTCACCATCGGCTTTATCAACTTTGTTGATAACAACGATTGGCTTGAGGCCCAGCTTCAGCGCTTTCGACGTCACAAACTTAGTCTGTGGCATCGGACCTTCTGCAGCGTCAACCAGCAGAACAACACCGTCCACCATGGACAGAATACGCTCAACTTCGCCACCAAAGTCGGCGTGACCCGGTGTGTCAACGATGTTGATCCGTGCACCTTGCCACTCAACGGACGTAGGCTTAGCAAAGATCGTGATGCCGCGCTCGCGTTCCAGATCGTTGCTGTCCATGGCACGCTCAGTCGTCGCCTGGTTTTCACGGTACGTACCGGATTGTTTCAGAAGTTCGTCCACCAGCGTCGTCTTGCCGTGGTCAACGTGTGCAATAATTGCGATGTTGCGCAGATCCATTTGGAGTACCTTATCTCAGGGAGTTGAGCGGCCTCTAACGTGCATCCGCAGCAAAGGCCAGTGAAAAACCCCGATAAGGGTTAAGGTCGGCGAGAAACGATGCTCAATGCGTTACAGAGTTCGAAAACAAGTGGATCACAGCGATGCCGCCGATAATCATCGAAAGGCCCGCAAGCGCTGCTAAATCCAGCTTTTGTCCAAAGACAGTCCAACCAATAGTTGCGATCATCACGATGCCAAGCCCACTCCAAAGCGCATAGACAATGCCCACAGATATGGTGCGCAGGGTGATCGACAACAGATAAAAAGAAACTGCATAGGCCAGAACGACCACAATCGAAGGGCCCAGTTTGGAAAACTGCTCACTGGCCTTCAGAGCTGTTGTGCCAACCGTTTCAAACATCACAGCAAGGGCGAGGATAAGGTAGACGGGCATGATTGCAAGCTTTCACAAAGGGCAGGTGGATCACAGTGGCAGTTGTGCGGTTTCCTTGATCTCTTCCATCACGAAACTGGCGGAGACATCAGAAAGAGGCACCCGTGCAATCAGGCGCTGGTAGAGCCTATCATATCCCGCCATATCCGCCACCCGCGCGCGGATCAGATAATCAAGATCGCCACTCATCCGGTAGACACCCTGAATTTCGGGCATCGCCTTGGTCGCTGTAGAGAACGTCTTGAGGCAGTCAGGCGCATGCGCGTTTGTGCGCACCTTCATAAAGACGGTGAGGCTCAGACCCAGCTTGGTCGCATCCACAGTGGCGATGCGGCCGGTTATGACGCCCGCGTCTTCCAACAATCGGACACGACGCCAACATGCGTTACGCGACAGGCCCACTTCAGCACCCAACACATCCAATGATTGCGTCGCATCACGCTGCAATGCGCTCAATATTTTTCGATCTACTGTATCAATTTCATTCATTTAGCAATTCTGATGGGAAACTGTCCCAAAATCAAATGATTTCAATACACCTTTGGGATAAAGTTTCACGCCGCACGACATAAAGTGATCAGACCAGCAAACACGAGCTACTATGATCAACCGCATATTTTTCGACCATCCCGCAAAAGTTGACGAAACATTCCTCGAACATATGGCGTTTGCTGGAAAGTTCGCAGGTAAATTGTTTCTTGCCGGCGGTGCCGCGCTTGTACATGCCATCATACCTTGTCTGTTTGAGAAGACAGCAAGCAAGATCATCGCAGAGCTTTATGCAAAAACACACAATAGGGGCGCGTAAATGTGCCGTTGGGCCGCTTGGACTGGCGCGCCGCTGTTTTTGTCAGAAATTTTGAGCGTCGCTGAGCATTCATTGATCCACCAGTCCCGTGAAGCATCAAAATGCAAGACGGCGATCAATGCAGATGGTTTTGGTGTGGCATGGTACGATCACTGCGACACACCCGGCCTTTACCGTGACGTGTATTCAGCGTGGTCTGACCCAAACTTGCGCAGCCGCGCCAGCCAAGTTCGCTCCCGTCTGTTTCTGGCCCATGTGCGTGCATCTACGGGCACTGCAACAAGCCGCAACAACTGCCATCCATTCACCCAAGGTCGCTGGTCTTTTATGCACAATGGGCAAGTGGGTGGCTTTGAAGGCTTTAGGCGCTCGGCGGAACAGCTGATCTCCGATGATCTTTACCGCCACCGCCTAGGGGCCACAGACAGCGAAACGTTGTTTCTGCTGGCCTGCGGTCTGGGCCTCGATGATGACCCTCAACTGGCGATGGAGCATGCGGTCCGAATACTCGAGCAGATGTCACAGCATCGCGGTGAATGGCCTCACATGCGCTGTGCCGCTGCCTTTAGTGATGGTGAGACGCTCTATGCCGTGCGCTACGCCTCTGACACCCTTGCGCCCTCGTTGTATTATCAGTGGATGGAGGGCTGGCAGGGATGGGCTGTTGTATCAGAACCATATGACAAGACATTGGCGGACTGGATCGAAGTGCCCAAAGGCAGCTTTTGCAAATTCAAAGGGAGGGATTGTGTGATTACACCGTTCTCACCTTTTGCGCATCTTGCGGTGCAACAGTCCGCATAACGCACGCGCGAAATGAAAAAGGGCCGCAACACTGTGCGGCCCTTTCTATTTTCTTAGCTTTTCGAGGCTTTGTTCAAATTCTCGTCAACTTTTTCCAAGAAACCCATCGTCGTGAGCCACCCTTGATCAGGGCCAACCAGCAGGGCCAGATCCTTGGTCATATGACCATCCTCGACCGTATCAACCACGACCTTCTCAAGTGTTTCGGCAAATTCGATCAGCGCAGTATTTTCGTCCAGCTTGCCACGATGCTTAAGACCGCCGGTCCACGCATAGATTGACGCGATAGAGTTGGTTGAGGTTTCTTCGCCGGCTTGGTGTTGGCGGTAGTGGCGCGTTACAGTGCCGTGCGCTGCCTCCGCCTCGACGGTTTGCCCATCAGGGGTCATCAAGATCGACGTCATAAGGCCGAGAGAGCCGAACCCTTGGGCCACGGTGTCAGACTGCACATCGCCATCATAGTTTTTACAGGCCCAAACATAGCCACCGTTCCATTTCATCGCGCAGGCAACCATATCGTCGATCAAGCGGTGCTGATACGTGATGCCAGCCTTCTCGAACTTTTCTTTGAATTCAGTGTCAAAGATCTCTTGGAACAACTCAAGGAAGCGACCGTCATATTGCTTGAGGATTGTATTCTTGGTGCTCAGATAGACAGGCCAGCCTTTGACCAATCCGTAATTAAGCGAAGCACGGGCGAAGTCGATAATGGATTTATCAAGGTTATACATCGCCATAACCACACCAGAGTCGGGAGCATCAAACACCTCATGCTCGATCTCGGTACCATCCTCACCGACGAATTTGATTGTCAGCTTACCCGCACCCGGAAATTTGAAATCGGTGGCGCGGTATTGATCGCCAAAGGCGTGGCGCCCAACGACAATCGGTTGGGTCCAACCTGGTACAAGGCGGGGCACGTTTTTACAGATGATCGGCTCACGAAAGATTACACCGCCAAGGATGTTGCGAATCGTTCCATTCGGCGAGCGCCACATCTTTTTGAGACCGAACTCTTCGACGCGGGCTTCATCTGGTGTAATCGTCGCACATTTAATGCCAACACCGTATTTTTTGATCGCTTCTGCGGAATCGATAGTGATCTGATCGTCAGTATCGTCACGGGCCTGAATGCCCAGATCGTAATACTTCAGATCAATATCAAGATAGGGCAGGATCAGTTTCTTTTTGATGAAATCCCAGATGATGCGGGTCATCTCGTCCCCGTCGAGCTCGACAACAGGGTTTGCTACCTTGATCTTGGTCATGACGGATCCTTTGGCTACAGGCTATTTTCAGCGCGTGTACCGTAATTATAGTGAAAAGAGAAATCGGTATACATTGGTATACCGTATCAATTTTATGCTTTGTGAAGTGCCGCGAGGAATGCAGCGATTTTAGCGCGTGCAAATGTCCATAAGCCGGGTGCGCCAATGTTAATCTTGGCTCCGACACGCTGGGCGATCATCTCTTCTGACACGTTGTAGTCGATCCAGCTGCCACCGCCAGATTGCAGGTTCTGCATGGGTGGCTGAAAACGGTCCAGGGATTTTGCGAATTGTGCAGTGGGGGTCTGGGCGGCTTCGAACTCCTCCCAGATAGGGCGAAGAGTGGCCGCTATATCACTGGGAAGTAATCCGAATATACGATCAGCGGCAATTTTTTCTTGGGCTTCAACTTCATCTACATCAAACTCCCCGAAGATCGGGTTGTCACCTGCATCAATCTCTACCAGATCATGCAGGATCAGCATTTTGATCACACGGTTGGTGTCGACATCCGGACCAGCCTGATCGCTCAGCACCAAGGCATAGAGTGTCAGGTGCCAGCTGTGCTCAGCGGAGTTCTCATATCTGGAATTGTCACACAGCTCGGTTGCGCGCACCACTGACTTAAGCTTGTCCGCTTCATTGAGAAAAGCGATCTGTTGCTCAAGCCGTGCTGTCATTCGGGCGCAACGCTCGCGCGGTGCTTTTTCAGCATAGTGGCCAAAAACTTCCGGCCTGTTTGTTCTGCCATGCGTGTGCGCACAGCAGTCAGGAACGCCTCTTCCAATGTTTGGGAGGACGCGCCCAGCACATCGCCAACCTTCATGAACAAGCGGTCCTCACCGATCTCTTTTTGAACGGCGAGGCACTCTTCGGCCAGTTGGTTGGCCATTCTGATGACAGCATCGTCAGCCATTAGCGTGTATTCTCTGTCAGGCGACGACGCACATATTCGGTAGTGTTGTCGATCATCGTATCCATATGTGGCTCTTCAAAGAAGTGGCCTGCACCCTCGATTTCCTGATGGGTAATGGTGATACCTTTTTGCTCATGCAACTTGTTCACAAGATTGACTGTGTCGGCAGGCGGTGCGACGCGGTCGCCTGTGCCATTGATCACCAATCCCGATGCAGGGCAGGGTGCGAGAAAGCTGAAGTCATACATATTGGCTGGTGGCGCGACCGAGATGAAGCCTGTGATCTCGGGGCGGCGCATCAGCAACTGCATCCCGATCCATGCGCCAAAGGAAAAGCCTGCAACCCAGCAATGCTTGGAGTTGTTGTTCATGGACTGCAAATAATCGAGTGCGGAGGCCGCATCAGACAACTCGCCGATACCTTGATCGTATTCGCCTTGGCTCCGGCCCACGCCGCGGAAGTTAAACCGCAGCACCGTGAAGCCCATTTTGTAGAACGCATAATGCAGGTTGTAGACAACCTTATGGTTCATCGTACCGCCAAATTGCGGATGCGGATGCAAGACGATTGCGATAGGGGCGTCACGCTCTTTTTGTGGGTGATAGCGGCCCTCAAGGCGACCTTCGGGTCCAGGAAAAATTACCTCAGGCATGGGTGTACTCTCTTGCAGGGTCTAGGGTGGGGATGGCATTGTTGACGAAGTCTGCCAGACACCTTAGAATAATTCTAATAACGGGAATCCGCACAAGCGGACCGCGTCTGAAGGATGTAGGCATTTAGGGCGCCTTCGTCAAACAAAAGCCTGTATCTGCGGAGAACGTTGGAATGAAACTGTCAACAAAAGGGCGTTATGCGATGGTTGCATTGGCGGATATTGCCCTTCAACCCGATAACAAGCTCGTCTCACTGGGGGATATTGCAGAGCGCCAGCAAATCTCGCTGCCCTACCTTGAACAGCTGTTTGTCAAACTCAGGCGCGCGGATCTGGTGACGTCCGTGCGCGGACCTGGCGGTGGATACCGATTGTCCAAAGCGGCCTCCGAAATTCGTGTTGTCGATATTTTGAGTGCGGTAGACGAGACAGTTAGTGCCATGCACAAAGGGGCAGGTGCCTCAGGCGGTACATCGGGCAGCCGTGCGCAATCCATGACAAACCGTTTGTGGCAAGGGCTGTCAGCACATGTCTACGTGTTCCTGCACCAGACGCGTTTGTCCGATGTTGTGGAAAACCAGATGACCCCGTGTCCAGCAGTGCCGCATCTGTTTGCCGTTGTGGACGAGTGAGCGGATGATCCCGATTGTTTTTAGCCATTTACAGTAGAGGGCGATGCCGTTGAGCCGTGTGTACCTTGATCATAACGCGACAACACCATTGCGGGCTGAGGCGCGGATGGCAATGATTGCTGCGATGGATATCGTGGGCAACCCGTCATCGGTGCATGCCGAAGGACGTGCAGCAAAGATGTTGATTGAGCGCTCACGCGCGCAGGTGGCCGCACTTGTCGGGTGCAACTCACAGCAAGTGATCTTTACATCAAGTGCGACAGAAGCCGCGGCATTGGCTGTTGTCCAAAAAGAGCAGCACGGTGGTGTTTTCTCGGCCTTACCAACAGAACATGATTGCCTCGGAGTTTGGAGTGAGCGGGCGCTGTCATCAAATATGGGTCAATCAGGTGCGCTTCATGGTGGACACGAAGACTGGATAGGTCTTGTCGCAGTCTCAGGTGCCAATAGTGAAACGGGCATTATGCGGACCAAAGGCACAGTCGCTGGAAGTGGTGCGGGTTATTCAACGGTTTGCGACATCACACAAATGGCGGGCAAAGTGCCCATTATTTTTGAGGAAATAACTCCGTCATACGCGATCTTGTCTGCGCACAAGCTGGGGGGGCCGAAAGGTGTTGGTGCGCTTATCAATTTCACGGCAGATGATCCTTCGCCAATGCTACTTGGCGGTGGGCAGGAGATGAACCGCCGCTCTGGCACCGAGAACATTGTTGGGATCGCCGGATTTGGCGCAGCGACACAGGCCGCAGGGCATGACGTTGCGGGGGGCAGGTGGGACGAAGTGGCCCAGTTTAGAAGTATTCTAGAAAACGCTATTGCGTCTGCCTCAGATCAGACTATTTTTGTCGGGAATGAAGCGAAACGCCTGCCAAACACGTCTTGCATCCTCACCGCAGGCTGGAAGGGTGAGACGCAAGTGATGCAAATGGATTTAGCGGGTTTTGCAGTATCTGCGGGTTCCGCATGCTCCAGCGGAAAAGTAAAAGCCAGCAAGGTCTTGTTGGCGATGGGTTTTAACGAGGTGGAGGCTTCCAGCGCGATCAGAGTGTCGCTGGGACTTGAAACCAAAAAAGAAGATGTGCTGCGCTTTGCGGATGCGTGGGCTATGAAATTCGAAAAACACCGGAAGCGGGCCGCTTGAGCCTGACTGATAGAGGAACATGAGTATGGATACGATCTTGGACAGTGGCGTAAAAGACGGCGTAGATCAGGATACCGTGGATGCCGTTCGCGAAGTTGGCGGGGCGTACAAGCACGGCTGGTCAACTGACATCGAGATGGACTACGCGCCGCTCGGTCTGGACGAAGATATAGTCAAGCTGATCTCATCCAAGAACGAAGAGCCTGAGTGGATGCTAGAATGGCGTCTTGGCGCCTATGCGCGCTGGCAGCAAATGCGTGAGCCTGATTGGGCGATGGTCGACTACCCAACCATCGATTTTCAGAGCCAGTATTATTATGCGCGTCCAAAGAGCATGGCCGTAAAGCCGAAGTCGCTGGGCGATGTCGATCCCAAGCTGCTTGAGACCTATAAAAAGCTGGGTATCCCGCTCAAAGAGCAGGCGATCCTTGCAGGTGTTGAGGGTGCCGAAGACATGTCCGATGCGCCGCGCAAAGTGGCTGTGGATGCGGTATTCGACTCCGTGTCGGTTGGTACGACTTTTCAGGATGAACTGCTCAAAGCGGGCGTGATCTTCTGCTCCATCTCCGAGGCGATCAAGGATCACCCAGAGCTCGTGAAAAAATATCTCGGCTCGGTAGTACCTGTGCAGGATAACTTCTATGCGACGCTGAACTCGGCCGTCTTCTCTGATGGCTCATTTGTCTACATCCCACCAGGCGTGCGCTGTCCGATGGAGCTGTCCACGTACTTCCGCATCAATGCGGAGAACACAGGCCAGTTCGAGCGGACGCTGATCATTGCCGACAAAGGGTCCTACGTGTCCTACCTCGAGGGCTGTACAGCACCACAACGTGACGAGAGCCAGCTGCACGCAGCTGTGGTCGAAATCATCATCGAAGAAGATGCAGAGGTGAAATACTCCACCGTGCAAAACTGGTATCCTGGTGATGAGAACGGCAAGGGCGGTATTTACAACTTTGTGACCAAGCGTGCCGATTGCCGTGGCGACCGTGCTAAAGTGATGTGGACACAGGTCGAGACGGGTTCGGCTGTGACTTGGAAGTACCCGTCCTGCATCCTGCGCGGCGACGACAGCCAAGGCGAGTTTTATTCCATCGCCATCGCCAACAACATGCAGCAGGCCGACACCGGCACCAAGATGGTGCACTTGGGCAAGCGCACAAAGTCGCGCATCGTATCCAAAGGTATCTCCGCAGGTAAGGCGCAGAACACCTATCGTGGTCTCGTCTCGATGCACCCCAAAGCCAAGGAAAGCCGC
>CAWVZA010000035.1:0-20010 GCA_963934545.1 uncultured Sulfitobacter sp. | reverse complement strand
CACGCAATCGATACCTTCATCCGCGATCCGCGCACGAATTTCGGCGATCCGGGCCGGGCTTGGGTCGGAAGCGTCGCTGATTGAGATGGCTCCCGACGCGGGGAAATCGAAGGCAGATTCGAAATACTGATAGGCGTCGTGAAATACGATGAACCGCGCGCCCCGCACAGGTTCCAGCATTGCATTGACTTCGGCGGTCAGGGTGTCGATCTCGGCCCGGCCTGCCGCTGCATTTGCAAAATATGCACCAGCATTGTCCGGATCGGTTGCGGAAAGCTGACCCGCGATCACATTCAGCCAGGTCGCAGCATTCTGTGGCGACAGCCACGCGTGGGGGTCATGTTCGCCATGGTCGTGGCCCTCATGACCAGCCTCTTCTTCAGCGTGCTCTTCATGTTCTCCCTCGGCGTGCTCTTCGTGATTTGCATGCTCCTCACCCTCAGCATGTTCCTCATGTTCGCCTTCGGCATGCTCTTCGTGCTCGCCCTCGCCCTGTTCCTCATGCGCTTCGAACAGCGCACCTTCCCGAAACTCCAACTCGATTGTCCCGTCGGCTTCCAGCAACTCTGTCACAGAGGCATCGCTCGCCAGTGTCCCTATCGCATCCTCCAGCCATGGGGTCAGATCGGGGCTGACCCAGAAGACAAGATCCGCCTCCTGTAACGCGGTTGCCTCGGAGGGGCGGAGCGAATATTCATGTGGGCTGGCACCGGACTGGACGATCAGGTCGGGTTTACCGACGCCATCCATAACGCGCGCGACCAGCGAATGAACCGGGGCGATGTCAACCGCGACGCGGGGCACGTCCGCAAAGGCGGCCCCTCCCATCAGGGCGGTGGTTAACGAAAGGGGCAGCAACATTCTGGACATCTGGTTCTCCATGTGATTTTATAACATTGCAGTGTTCATATTGGAAACGTGATAACATGACAAGTGGCTCGTCGAACGATCTGGAAGGCACCGCACCTCCGATGGGGTTCGCGCATCATGACCACGACACATGTGTGATTGACGGGCTTGCAGCTGCCGAAGCATGCTGTGCCAAGGAAAGTTTGCGGTTCACACCCGTACGCCGCAAGGTGCTGGAAATTCTGTTGCAGGAACACCGGGCTCTCGGCGCATACACAATTTTGGACCGGCTGCGCGACGAAGGCTTTGGCTCACAGCCACCTGTTGCCTACCGCGCCCTTGATTTTCTTGTCGCCCATGGATTGGCCCATAAGATCGAACGGCTGAATGCCTTCATCGCTTGCGCCCATCCCGGCGAAAACCACGCGCCTGCGTTCATGATTTGCCGCTTGTGCGATTCCGTGGCCGAGGCGCACTCGGTTGTGGCCAAAGGTGCCTTGGGCACCGCCGCCCGCGCAATCGGATTTCGGATTGAGCGCACTGTGGTCGAAGCGGAAGGGGTCTGTCCTACTTGCGCTGAAAAGGTCCCCGACAAAGCCATTGGAAATGCATCCGTATGAGCCTTGTGCAAGTCGAGAACCTGAGCGTTCGCTATGGCGCAAAGACGGTGTTGTCGCAAGTCTCGCTTACGGTTGAACCTGGTGAGATCGTGACGATCGTGGGGCCCAACGGATCGGGCAAGACCAGCCTGCTGCGGTCCATCATAGGCGCCGTAAAACCGTCGCGCGGTCGGGTGACGTACAGTCCGGACCTGCGGTTGGGCTACGTGCCGCAGCGATTGCACATTGATCCGACTCTGCCGATGACAGTGGCGCGCTTTTTGGCGCTGCCGCGAGGGGTTTCTACAGATCACCTTGGCAAAGCGCTAATCCAAGCCGGTGTCCCGAACCTTTCCGCCGCGCAGATGTCACAATTGTCAGGCGGACAGTTCCAGCGGGTTTTGCTGGCGCGTGCTTTGATCGGGAAGCCCCAACTCCTGCTGCTCGACGAAGCGACGCAAGGACTGGACCAGCCCGGCTCCGCCGTCTTCTACAGCCAGATCGAGACCGTGCGGCGCGACACTGGATGCGCGGTCCTGATGATCAGTCATGAGTTGTATGTGGTCATGAGCGCCTCTGACCGGGTGATCTGTCTCAACGGCCACGTCTGCTGCGAAGGCACGCCGGAAGTGGTCGCATCGGCCCCCGAATATCGTGCGCTGTTTGGGTCGGGCACAATGGGGGCGCTAGCGCTATATCGCCACGATCATGACCATGCGCATGATCACCACCAAGACCACACAGAGGCCGCAGAATAATGCTGGATGACTTCATGATGCGCGCCACTCTGGCCGGGATCGGTGTCGCCCTTGCAGCGGCCCCTCTGGGCTGTTTCGTCGTCTGGCGTCGCATGGCCTACTTCGGTGATGCGACGGCACATGCCGCAATTCTGGGCGTTGCCCTGTCGTTGGCCCTGTCAATTTCGGTCTTTGCCGGGGCCATGGTGATCGCACTTATGATGGCGCTGACTGTGAACCTGCTCACTGGGCGCGGCTATGCGATGGACACGCTCTTGGGGGTGCTGGCCCATTCGGCGCTGGCCTTCGGGCTGGTTGCGGTGTCGTTCCTGTCCGGTATCCGGATCGATCTGATGGCTTATCTCTTTGGTGACATACTTGCCGTGTCGCGCATGGACCTGGCGGTGATTTGGGGGGGTGCTGCCCTTGTGGTGGCGCTGATCGGCTGGCGCTGGTCGCCCCTCTTGACCGCGACGCTAAACGAGGACTTGGCCTATGCCAGCGGCATCAACCCAAAGCGTGAACAACTCGTTCTGACGCTGGCACTTGCCATCACCGTCGCCGTCGCGATCAAAGTCGTGGGTGTGTTGCTAATCGCCGCGATGCTGATCATTCCCGCCGCCGCCGCGAGACCTTTGAGCCGCACGCCAGAAAGCATGGCTTTGGTCGCCGCAGCCATCGGCAGTATCTCCGCATTGGCCGGGCTGCGCGCGGCCTATATCTTCGACACACCGGCAGGGCCGTCCATTGTCTGCGTTGCCGCCGTAACTTTTGCCGTACTCAGCATCGCAGGCAGCCTGCGCACATCTACTCAATGACCCATTCGAAACCCAACCCTGAACAAGGAGACAGCACATGAAAAACCCAGCTCTGATACTCGTACTTTTGGCCCCCACCGCACTTTTCGCACAAGAAACGCGCGACCTCGGCGCCCATGAACACGGGCATTCCACGCTCAATATTGCCGTTGAGGGCATGCAGGTCGCGATGGAGCTCGAAGCCCCCGGTGCCGATATCGTCGGGTTCGAGTATGAGGCGCAAACGGCCGAGGACCGCGCCAAACTGGACGCGGCGATTACGGAACTGTCAAAGCCGCTGGCGCTGTTTGTCCTGCCTGCCGCAGCGGGATGCACCGTTGTGTCGTCTACCGCAGGTCTGCATGACGAGCATCACGAGGAAGGTGAAGAGCATGCGGAAGGCGAACACACAGAGGAAGATCACGCCGAAGAAAAAGGTGCGGAACATACCGAGTTCCACGCAGAGTATTTGCTGAATTGCACCGATCCGAGCGCCATTGACCGTATTGAGTTCACCTTCTTCGAGACCTTCCCGAATGCCCAGGAAGTCGAAGTCCAGATGATTTCCGACAAGGGATCACAAGGCTTCGAGGTTGAGCGCGACGCACCTGTTCTCGACCTCGCGGGACTTATCTGAAGGGGATGCGGGTGAACGACGCGGGTGACGCCAATGCCCTGACCCTTGATCAGGTGGTATTTAACTGGGCCGGACGTGGTGCGTTCGGCTTGGCGGTTCCCGATTTTCGGATTGCGCGGGGGGAACGCGTGCTTTTACTGGGCGAAAGTGGCTCGGGCAAATCGACCCTGCTATCGCTGATCTGCGGCATCAACGCGCCACAAAGGGGTTCGATCCGCGTGGACGGCACCGAGATTAACGTAATGCGGCCCGCGGCGCGGGATCGCTTCCGGGCGGAGAAGATCGGCATCGTGTTCCAGCAGTTCAATCTGCTGCCTTACGCCTCACCCATGGACAACATCCTGCTGCCGCTGCGCTTCGCCCCCGCGCGCCGCGCCCGTGTGGGTGATGCGCGCGCGTCTGCTCTTGTTCTAACCGACGCCCTCGGCCTTACACAGGACGTGATGGCATCCTCAACCGCCGCCCGCCTCAGCGTAGGCCAGCAGCAGCGGTTAGCGGTCGCCCGCGCACTTATTGGCGCGCCGTCGCTCATCGTCGCGGATGAACCCACGTCCGCGCTCGATGCCGGATCGCAGGCGAGTTTTCTTGATCTGCTTTTTGCGCAATGTACCGCCGCAGGATCGACGCTTTTGATGGTCAGCCACGATGATCGGTTGTCCCCGCGCTTTGATCGCAGTGTGCGCATGGAAGACATTGCCACCCTCACGCGGGAGGTGGCGGCGTGATCCTGTTGCGCCTTGCCCTGCGCAGCATTATCGCGCGCCGTCTTACGGTCGGACTGACGATCTTTGCGGTCGCCCTGTCGGTCGCTTTGTTTCTGGGCGTTGAAAAAGTGCGCACAGGGGCCAAGGCAAGTTTTGGCAATACAATCTCGGATACCGACCTGATCGTGGGTGCGCGGTCTGGCTCGGTGCAGCTTTTGCTATATTCTGTGTTCCGCATCGGCAACGCCACCAATAACGTCTCGTGGGAGAGTTATCAGGAGATCGCTGGACGACCGGAGGTGGATTGGATCGTTCCGATATCGCTTGGTGATTCGCACCGGCAGTTTCGGGTTATGGGCACAACGGCGGCGTATTTCGAGCGCTACAAATATCGCGGCGGCAGGGAGCTGGAATTTGCCGAAGGCCGCGCGTTCGACGATCTGTTCGATGCGGTGATCGGGGCGGACGTGGCCGCGACGCTGGGCTATGCAGTCGATGACCCACTGGTCGTTGCGCACGGGCTGGCCTCTTTCGCCAACCATGAAAACCAGCCGTTTCGCGTCGCGGGCATCCTGGCCAAGACTGGTACGCCGGTCGATCGCACCGTGATCGTCAGCCTTGAGGCGATCGAAGCCATTCACGTCGACTGGCAGGGGGGTGCGCAGGTTCCCGGACAGGTGACATCGCCAAATGAGATCAGGCAGATGAACCTGAAACCTGCGGCGATCACCGCCGCCATGATCGGTGTAAAATCCCGCCTTCAGATATTTGCTTTGCAACGCAGCATCAACACCTATCCGGACGAGCCCCTATTGGCCGTGCTGCCTGGTGTGGCCTTGCAGGAATTATGGGGGATCGTTGGCATTGCAGAAACCGCCCTGATCGCCGTGTCCGCGATGGTGGTGGCAACCGCCCTTCTAGGCATGGCCGCGATGATCTTCTCGGGGCTGAACGAGCGTCGCCGCGAGATGGCGATCTTGCGGGCGGTAGGTGCGCGACCGCTCACGATTATGGGCTTGTTGATGCTGGAGGCGGTGCTGATGGCCGCGATTGCGGCCTTGCTTGGCATCGCGCTGCTCTACACGGGATTGTGGGCACTGCGCCCTTACGTCGATGCCGCTTTTGGTCTATATTTGCCGATAGAGCCGCTCTCGTCGCGAGAGGTGCTTGTCGTGGTCGCCGTGATCTTTGCGGCGGGCGTCACAAGCCTGTTTCCGGCGATAAGAGCGTATCGCCTTTCACTGAGTGACGGGATGACCGTCAGGAACTGATCCAAATTAAGAGGCAACGACAGATGAAGATGAAGCGCCGCGCAGTCCTTTCAGGCCTTGCGACCCTGCCGGTCCTGACGCTTGCATCCCCGCTTGCCGCGAAATCGGCCAGACAGATTGGCTGGGCCGAGCTTATCCCTGCGGGGGTGCCACCTGCCGAGATCATCGGCGAAGGAACACTCGATGCGGTCAACGATATCTGGCGACCGGTGTTCGACAAAAATGCCAACCGCTTCGTCTCAGCGCTCAACGGGACAAAGGTGCGGATGCCGGGATACATGCTGCCCCTGCAAACGAGCGGAAGCGGCGTCACCGAGTTCATTCTTGTTCCTTATGCCGGCGCGTGCATTCATGTGCCTCCGCCGCCGCCGAACCAGTTGGTGTTCGTGACGTCGAAACGCCCCTGGAATGCGCAGGCCATGTTCGAGCCAGTCTGGGTGACAGGGACCATCAAGATCGACCCGATCAGCACCAATCTGGCGGATATCGGTTACAGTATGCGGGCTGACCTGATTGAGCTCTACGAATGGAAGTGAAAAGAACATGGATATGATGAGCCCAAATCGCCGCCTGTTCATGTGTGCCGTTGCAACAGCTCTCGGCATGCCGAGCGTCTTGACGGCCAGCGAAGACTTCATCGATATCGACTGGAGTGACCTGATCCCGCCCGGTCAGGAAAACATCAAACAGACGCTTCAGGGCATGGGAATCATTCCCCATGATGAGATGTCGACCTTGCGGTCGGAACAGCCGATTTCTTCCGGTGTGACGGGTGAATTCAATGGTAAAGTCATTCGGCTTCCGGGATACATGCTGCCACTCGATACAACCGGAGCCGGAATCACAGCCTTCATCCTGGTGCCCTATGTCGGAGCCTGTATCCACGTGCCGCCTCCACCGGCGAACCAACTGGTGTTCGTGACCACCGCCACGCCCTATGAGAGTTCGGGTATGTTTGAGGCTGTAAACGTTACCGGAATGTTCGGGACTGCGTCGACCAGCACACAGCTTGCCGACATAGGCTATGCGCTCTCCGCTGACGTGATCGAGCCGTTTCGCTGATAATATTCAATAACGACGTTTTAACATAAGATTGACTCTGCGTCGTTGGGCAATGTCCGCTTTAAGGAATCCACACTGCAGCAAACTGCCAATTGGACAAGGTTCGGTACTGGCCGTGTTCACTGATACAAAAGTTTTCACTTCCCGAAAGCGGACTTTAGCTGCGATCCGGCAATCCGAAAGTCTGGGCTCGTTCCGGTCATTCGCCGCTTCTTGCATGAAGGTCTATTTTTTCCCGATACCGTCTTAACGGTCAATAAACTGCAGCTCGCTGAAGATCCTAATTTTGGTTGACGGCCAGTGCCAACCTCGGCATGTTCCCGGCATGTCGAAGTTCAAAGCACTCATACACACGCCCTGCTGACCGCACCCTGAAAAGGGTACGCAACAATGTTTGTATGACCATTGACCGGATGCTTCCTTTGACAAATCTTCTAAAGACCAACCGCCGCGGCGCCCTGCTGCCTCACCTCATACGCTGATCTTTCACTTTTGGGAGACAGCACAGGTGTGCGGCTGGGCCTTATAAGCCGGGAGCGCCAGATAAGCGTAGACGGGGGGGATCGTTACCCGCGTCTCCTACCACTCCCCACTTTGCCAGATACCGTTGGTTCGACACGAACCACACAACAGGCATGGCACAATAACTTACGGACAAGACCCATGAAACTTTTAACGCTCGCTGATCTACATCTTGATTTCCACCTCGAGGACGGGTTTGACCCGTTCGAGAAGATTCCTGCGGAGCAACTCCACGTTGTCACCCACTGCGTTCTGGCAGCCGACCTGAGCAACAAGGGGCACAAAAGATGGGCGCGTTGTTTGCCGTGGTTGGCAGAGCGGCTTCCAAACGCTCAGCTCTTCGTTTTGCCTGGAAATCATGACTTCTACGTTGGGAATATTGATCGGGAAGACAAGTTGCGGGATGTTGCCGCTGCACATGGTGCTGCTTTTATCCAAAAATCAGAATTGTTCTTCGGACGGCACCGTTTTCTGTGCTGCACATTGTGGACAGATCTTGCGATCTATGGCGAAAGACCTGCGAACATTCAGCACGCCGCCAACCACATGAATGACTATCATCACATTCGTGTCGCCAGAACGGGTTACAAGAGTCTGACACCAATGCAAACCGCACAAATCCATATGGACCACCGGCAGTGGCTTGAAGAACGCCTCTCAGAAGAATTTGAGGGCGAAACGACAGTGATCGCGCATCATGCGCCGCATCTAAAAGCGCTGAAAGGCACGCCCGCCATCGGGCCTTGCTACGCCTCAGATCTCGAAGCGCTGATACTGAAATATCAGCCCGAGTGGTGGCTGTACGGGCACACACATCATCGCGTCACATTCAATGTTGGTCAGACGTCGCTGATCAATGTTTCGATTGGCTATCCTGGGCAGATGGATCTGATCGATGACCTCGCTCCCTTTACCTTTGAATTGGAAGAGTGAGTACATCATGCCAGACATCCCCTTTCTCAGCGTCGCATTTCTTGATTTTGAGGCCAGCAGCCTCGATCCGGACAGCTGGCCGACTGAAGTCGGCCTCAGCTGGATTGACCGCAATCTTGAAGTCCAGACCTATCATAGTTTGATCCTGCCTGTGCCTGAATGGCCAGAGCATGCGTGGTCACCAGCCAGCGCAGCCGTACACAACATTCCGCGCCGCGCATTGGATTCAGCTCCCGACGTCACTGAGGTCGCAGAGGGCCTGCTCAAAGTGCTGGGTGGCCGCATTGCGTTATCCGACGCGCCTCCTTTCGAGAGACATTGGCTGAATAGATTGTTTGCTGCCGCTGGTATCACGGATCACGTCATAATCGAGGACTTCGACGCTGTAACCCTATGTGCATTCTCTTCTCGATCATTGGATCATCTTTATGAACATCTCGACCGTAGCAAAGCTCCGCACCGTGCCGGTCCCGACAGCGCGAGATGCGCGACCGCGTGGCTTGCAGGCCTGCGCAGCGAGGAGAAACAATAGTGGAATTTCTGATCACAGAGCGGGGCGTGATTATTGCGGAGCACATCATTGAAGGCATCGCGATCAATCCCGCAAATCAACCACCTGAGCGGGTTGAGCATCTTCGACGCAGCGATGAAGAAATGGAGCTGTGGCTCAGGCGAACAAACGTTGTTCGCATAGAAGGGGCATGGCAGGTCAGGTGCCTCGACTGTAAGTCCTCGGACCGCCCCAGCAGGTGGGAAACCGTCTCAGAGCTGGACGAAGCCGTTGCGTTTGCCCAAATGTAACGCCGTGGAGTCTCTTTACCCAAGCCTACACCCTTGCTCAGTGCTGGCCATCAGAATTTCAACATCACAACCGATATAGTCATCTCTAAGGAAGACGTTGTGACCGGGAATGCATCCCGTTTTCAACGCATAACGATGAGCCAGAAATTCCACCGTTAAACTTATGGTGCGATTCACGGAAAAGGCATGCTGTGACTGACAGCGGTTTGGGAGCTTAACAGCGGTAAACTACCGTTGTTGTTCCTTAGGATTTTATTTTACTCGTTTTCAGACACATAATAAAACAAACCTCTCAAACCGCGTGGAAATATGCCTAATAAGAAGAATAGACCTAAAGTCGACCTTTCATTAACGGGTGCGCGTAACCTCCGCGACATTAGCATTACCGGCCTGCTGAGCGCAAAAAGCATAGACGCGCCAGCGCATTTTCGTCCCGACGCACCCTCAGTAGAAATACCTGGACTTCAATCAGCGTTGAACGCCACTTTTGCAAATCCGTACTCTTCTCGTGACGAACGTGACGGTCTTACCAACAGCCCAGATCGAAGCGGAACTCGGCCCGGCGTGCACGACAAGGTGCGATCCATGACAGGACTATTAACGATAGCACAATGTCGCCTCTCGGCCCGTGGCGCTGAACACGAAGACCTTGTCATTGCGTATTTCGCTGATCGTCAGCTGATGCCCGGCAAAGGCACTGATATTCGGAAGAAAGAAGAGCAGTGGAGGAAAGCTCGGCAAGATCTGCCGATGTTTGAAAGCGCAAAAGCGACACAGCATGCTGTCCTTTGCGCTCTCCGCCTGTATCTTCAAAACACATCAGGAGCCCAAGGTCGTAGCCAGCTTCGCGGACTTAAGAGCAGAATAATGGGAGATGTCGTACGTGAAGATCGTGATGATCTTTCACAAGCGGTTATGCTCGCAGCGACAGATTTCACGCATCATACAGACCTACAGCTCGACAAGACCCTCAAAAAACTAAAGGCAGCAAAGTTAAAACCGCGAAGAGCAAAAGCTCAATTCATGAAAATGATTGAAGGCGCTTTTGAGGAAACCGATGATATATTCGGTCCTCTGTTCGATGGGCTCTCTGACCAAACATGAGCTCATGGGGGCGATTGGAGAAGTGACCTGAAGGATAACGGGTTCATCAATAACAGATGGAGCCGGTCATGGCAGAACTCACAGTAATCACTTCAACGAAGCCCACTCGGTTGAGCAAAGAATACAACCTGGATGGTAATGAACTTGTCAAAGCGCCGGGCGGATTGTTGTCCAAAGGGACGGTAGAGATAAAGAACATCAATGACGTTCAGTGCCTTGCGAATATCATCAGCGATCTTACCCCAGATCAGGCGCTGACATTCGGGATCCCGAAAAATTCAGAGGCTCGCAAGATTTCGAGCAAAGCCCTCCGCACCAGTATGGAGACAATCACGCGGACAGAAGCAGACTTCAAATGGCCCAGCGGCCCTGCGGTTATGATGCTTGATTATGATCCCGATGAAGGCAGCGATGCTCTCTCAGCAGAGGAATTGCTTGCAAAGATTGTTGCCGCGATCCCAGAGATCGTCACCGTTCAGGTGCTTTGGACAACATCGAGCTCTTCCCACATTTGTTGCGCGAACGGCGACGATCTTACAGGATTGCGCGGACAGCGGCTGTATCTGATTGTCGACCATGGCGTCGATATTCCCCGCGCTGCCAAGATTCTGATGGCGCGGCTCTGGCTGCAAGGTGACGGCCACATCAAGATTTCTTCCGCAGGAACATTGTTGGAAAGAACGCTGGTAGATGGCGCTGTCTTTCAGGCCTCGCGCTTGGATTTTGCGGCAGGAGCAGCCACTGGCGCTGGTCTGGAGCAACGTCGCGGTGTGCCTATTATTCTGAACGAAGCAGGGTCATTTTCCATTGATAGCAAGGCGGCTTTCACCGACCTGTCAGACGCAGAACAGATTAACCTTGATCGGATGAAAACTGATGCTCGCACTGCGGCGGCAAGAGAAGCTGCGGTAGTCCGTGAAGCATGGCAGAAGAAAAGGTGCACTGAAAGTTTGAGTGCTTCTTCTGACTCTGAAAGTCAGCCAGAAAGCCTTGAAGACTTGGAACGCATGCTTAACGGAGGAGAACTCTCACCCGGCATCACTCTCTTTGTCGAACTGGATGTGAACTCCAACAAGTTCAAACCGATAAGTGTTGATGATATCTGCAACGAGCCTGACAAGTATCATGAACGCCGGACCCTCGACCCGATCGAACCTTCATATAAAAACCACCGTCCTGTCGGGAAAATCTTCGTTCAGAAAAATGGTGTTAATCTCCATTCGTTTGCACGTGGCGGCCAGAACTGGACCCTTCATGGCAGCATTTCGAAGATCCCATTGATTGAGGGGCCGATTGCGCTGACAACCCAGCTTCTTTTGAATGTGATGAAGGAAAAGGAGTTTATCTACGACTATGGGGATGGCCTCGCAGCTATTCAAAGTGGCCGACTGTTGATCCTCGATGAGTCCGCTTCTGACTTTGCACTGGCACCCCGCATTCATATCACCAAAAGCTTTAAGGATGGGACAAGAGCGATAGATCCATCGCCTCGCATGCTCAAACATGTCATCTCTATCAAGCAGACGCGGGGATTGCCGAAACTTGCGGGACTGAGTGATGTACCAATTGTTCGCAAGGACAGCACTATCGTAACCATATCTGGCTACGATGAAATGACCGGTATCTACGTCTTGCTGGCCGACCCTGCTATGGGCGACATCCCGGAAGAGCCGACATCGGAAGAGGTTTTGGAAGCGATCAGTACCATCTGGCAGCCTGTTGAAGCATTCCCTTATGTTGACACATCTTCTCGCGGCGCAGCCCTTGCTGCAATGATCACGTCAGTTCTGATCCAGAACTTCCCCACGGCCCCAGCCTTTCTGTCAGAAGGTCCTGTTCGCGGAGCTGGCAAAACACTCCTGATGCAGACCACTACTGCGCTGGGGGCAGGCAGGGCTATCGGCGTGACACCGATGCCTCGTAACGGCGATGAAGCGGAGATGCAGAAAACAATCACATCAGCTGTTCATCCAGACCATGGAACAAACGCGCTGATTTTTGATAATGTCTCAGGCGCAGTGTCCTCCGATGCGCTTGCGGCTCTCATTACCAGTGAGACTTTCACTGGCCGAATTCTGGGATCAAGCCGTCTCCTGCTGGACGTCCCCGCTCGGCTTCTCGTCGGGATTACGGGCACCAATGTAGAACTTGATCCTGATCTCGGACGCAGGTTCTTATCATGGCGCCTTGATCCGAACTGTGAAGTCGCCTTCACGAGAGAATTCGACTTCGACCCCGTACAGCGCGTGTTGGATCAGCGTTCGGCCATCGTTGGAGCAATACTGACCCTCGTTCGCGCCGCTCATCTTGCAGACTTTGATGTACCCTCTGCATTTGGATCTTTTCCGGCATGGGATGCGGTCGTTCGCCGGGCAGTTTTGCATGCAACTCATCTGCGCCCTGATCTATTCGCAGACCCCGTCAAAGCAACCATTGAACGTGTGAAGTCAAATGAAGCTGCACAGGATCATCATAGCTTTGTGAATGCTCTCGAGGGTTGCTTTGGGGATCAACCGTTTGAATCAAGGGACGTTCAAGCTATTCTGCGTGGATCTTCAACACTCATTCAAGGCCCAGAAGTCGACCTCGCTGATGCGTTCAAGGACCTTAGACTTAGAACTGACGATATCTCCACTCGTAGTATCGGACGCTACCTCCGGCAGAATCGGGATCGCTGGTCCGGTCATTTGGTACTGCGGGCTCGGAACACAGGTCGGTCGTGTCGCTGGTGGGTCGAAGGCGCAGCGGCATCTGAGGATGCCCCAAAAGTCCAGCTTGTTTCCTAAAACGATTAGGCTGACGACCATGCGGCTGTATTCCACGATGCAGCCGCATTCGAAGATATTTGATCACGACCTGTCACTTCCCCATCACCAGGAATAAAATCCGGTACTTACCCATGTTGGACAACTATCCTGCAGCAACGGAAGAGCGTTATTATGAGAAATAGCCATATTTTTGGTATTGGAGGACCTTTAGGAGCCTCAGCCGCTGAGAGACGCTTGATAGTAGGTCATCTTGGCTTAACCCTTGCCAAACGCCCGTCAGAATCTCATGATATAGACAGCTTACGTGATGTCATTAGAGCTCTCGCGCGGGACAGCGCGCGTCTTGACCACGCTGAAGACAAGCAGGAATCAACGTCATGAACTCACCTCTACGAGCTGTAATCTACGCGCGTTTTTCGACTGACATGCAGCGGGATGCTTCGATTGAAGATCAGATCCGGACATGTCGGGATTATGCCGCAAGACAGGGGTTGGATGTCGTCGAGACCTATACTGATAAAGCTGTTTCGGGTGCGAGCCTTATGCGCAGCGGTATTCAGAAGCTGCTTCGGTCGGCGGCTTCCAGCGAATTTGATGTCGTAATTTCTGAAGCTCTTGATCGGCTTTCGCGAAACTAAGCTGATATCGCATCTATCTATCAACGACTGCAGTTTCGTTCTGTAATGATCGAAACCGTCAGCGAGGGCTCAGTCTCCGAAATGCATATCGGCCTCAAAGGAACGATGAACTCGCTATTCATCAAGGACCTCGCCGCAAAAACTCATCGAGGCCTTAAGGGTCGCGCACTGGCAGGTAAATCCGCGGGTGGCAAAGCTTACGGGTATAAGAATATCATAAAATTTGATGAGAACGGTAACCCAATTCGTGGGGATCGTGTTGTTGATTAAAAAGAAGCCAAGATCGTTCAGAGGATTTTTGAGGACTATAGCAAGGGAATTTCTCCAAAGAAGATTGCGGCTTCTCTTAATGTGGAGGGCATTTCGGTGCCGCAGGGCCGGGGTTGGGGTGCCTCAACGCTACATGGCAATAGAGAGCGTGGTACAGGCATTCTGAACAATCAGCTCTACGTTGGGGAACAGGTCTGGAACCGACTAAATTACGCCAAAGATCCGGACACTGGAAAACGCGTTTCACGTTTGAATCCGGAGGCTGACTGGGTGATTACGTCGGTCCCCGAACTACGCATCATTCCACAATCTCTCTGGGAAGATGTCCGGGAAAGACAAGGTGCCCTGCAAACCAAAAATACAAGCACACCGATCTGGGATAGAAGGCGGCCCCGAACACTCTTTTCCGGACTATTAAAGTGCGGGAGTTGTGGTGGAGGCTTCTCGAAGGTGTCTCAAACGCAATTTGGTTGTTCAACCGGCCGCAACAAAGGATGGGATGTTTGTGACAACAGGCTCACCATCTCGCAGAAAGAGCTGGAGGGGTTTGTCTTGGAGGCGATGCAGCAAAACCTGATGGACCAAGGTATGTTGGAAGTATTCTGCTCAGAATACGCCAGAGAGCGTAATCGGTTGAATGCTGAAGCCGAACACGGACGCAGTGCTCTTGAGAAAGAACTGGCTGCGGTAAATCGAGATCATGGGAAGCTTGTTGATGCGATCATCGCCGGCATCCCTGCCGCCCATGTGAAAGATAAAATGGAAGCTCTTTCAACACAGCGTGTTGCGTTAGAGGCTGAGCTATCTCGAGCTCCACTCATTGATCCGATCCGAATCCATCCCAAAATGGCTACCGCTTACAAGGAGCGCGTTGGTTCGTTAATCCGGCAGCTCAGCCATCAAGACCGCCTGCAGGAAGCACAAGACGCTTTGCGAGCATTGGTGAACCGAATCGTACTGCAACCCTCTGCGACAACGGGTAAGCTGGATATTTTCCTTGAGGGGGCCCTGTCAGGGCTTCTGTCACTTGCAATAAAGAGTACTGCCAGAAACGCCAAAGCCTCCCCAAAAAGGGAAGGCTCTGAAAGTATTGATGAATTAGCGTTGGTTGCGGGAGTAGGATTTGAACCTACGACCTTCAGGTTATGAGCCTGACGAGCTACCGGGCTGCTCCATCCCGCGCCAATAAAGGTTCCCTAGGGCATACTGAACCGGACGGCAAGCTGATATTTTAAAAATCCAAAACAAATGATCCAAAATTTATGGAATGCTTGTAAAGCTTGCTATCATTAGCTTTTTTCGACCCTTAAATCGCTGGTCTATAGGGCTATGTGTCCCTCCTACTCAGGGATTGGGCAGCATATCTATTTGCTCCAACATATGGACCGCCTGACGCAGATCTTGAAGCAACAAGGCGCGCAGGTTGGCTTGGTCATCACTACGCAAAATTGTAGAAGGGTGGAGCGTTATGAGGACAGGCAATCCTTCACGCCCACGCTCGATCTGTCCCAGACGCTGCATCAATGCGCTGCCGTCTCCCGTCAATGTCTGCGCCGCAGTGGCGCCAAGTGCAATGAGCAACACAGGCTGAACCTGTTCGATCTCACGCTCCAACCAAACGCGACAGGCCTCGACTTCGGTCTGATGTGGGCTTTGATGTATGCGCCGCTTGCCGCGTGGCGTGAACTTGAAATGCTTTACCGCGTTGGTCACATAAGCTGCGGCACGGTCCAGCCCCGCCTCCTTGGCCACAGCGTCGAACAACTGTCCTGCTGGCCCAACAAAGGGCACCCCTTCCAAATCCTCACGATCACCCGGTTGCTCCCCAACAATCATCAGCTGAGCATCACGAGGCCCAACACCGCCCACTGCTTGCGTTGCCTGCGCGCCAATCGGACATCGCGCGCAAGCATGCAGATCATCAATCTCCGCACGATCGGGCAACCGTTCCAATATCCGTTCTGCACGGATTGGGGGCAGGGTTGGCGCGTCTTCCTGCATCTTGCGCATCCGCGCTTCTGCTCCCGCGATCAAGCCGGGGATCAGGTCAGCCTCTGGCAGGTTCTTCCAGTATTTCTTGGGCATTTCCGACTGCATTGCCTTGATCTTGAGGCGCGCAGGATTGAAGATATTAGCATAATATGTCCGCCAAAGTTCCTCTGTCTCGTCGCTCAGGTCCAACCGTTCACTGGCGACAGCTTCATGCGATAGATCACCACCTGCAAATCGTGTGGTGACCTCGGGCGTGACAATGACCCAATCCATATCGCCAAAGCGGCGGGTAAAGAAGCTGGCGATCAGCTCCTCTATCTGGTGATCCGGTTCAAACCAGCTCAAAAATTGTCGTCGGTTTGCACCCTGTGGTGTCACTTCGCGAAACCGCACAAATGCTTTCATCTTGTGCATGTCGCGGCGAATATTCTTTGCCCATGCCTCTAGTTGCTGTACCTTAGCATCGGCACGATTGCTCAGAATGCGCGTATTCCCCCGACAGCGCAGCAATACACGATAGAGTAGGTCATGTGCCCCTTCGGCACGGTGCGCACAGACCAACTTTGCCAACGGTACGAATGCAGTGGGCACTGACATTTCACGAGGGCTGGGCAGGGGCTTATCGCTGCCAAAAAGGCTCTCGGCATCGCCTTTCATCCCCCACTCGATATCATCGGCAGCAACACCATTGCTCGCCAGTGCCCGCGCTGCATCGCGCCAAGCCTCGAATGTACCGAGCCGTGGCAGGCGGGGCGCGTAGATCACAGCAGGCTCAACTGCTCGGGTGGCGGGGCAAAGCGTGCACGCAAGTTCGCCGCATCGGTCAGCCCACCGGGGGACCAATCGCGCGTGGTAATAAATGGCTTGGCCTTATTCACCAATGCGCCAATACGCTTGAGATCCCCAAATCCCAACGCCCCACTGCGCCGCGCGGACAATATGCGTTGCACCGATTTCGTCCCGAAGCCTGGCACGCGCAAAAGCATGTCTTTACTCGCGCGGTTCACATCGACAGGAAACACTGCGCGGTTGGCCAGCGCCCACGCCAGCTTGGGGTCAATATCGAGATCCAGCATCCCGTCTGTGGCCGCTGATGCAATTTCATCAGCTTGATAGCCGTAGAACCGCAACAACCAATCCGCCTGATACAAACGATGCTCGCGCACCAATGGTGGCTTGATAAACGGCAACGCCGCCGTGCTGTCAGGGATTGGCGAGAATGCGGAGTAATACACCCGCTTGAGCTTGTACGAGCTGTAGAGCCGCGTGGAGCTTTGTAGAATAGCTGCGTCATTGGCACCGTCAGCCCCAACAATCATCTGTGTGCTTTGCCCTGCAGGCGCAAATTTTGCTCCCCGTCGCCCCGTGTGCGTCCGCTCTTTCGCCGCCTGTTTGCGCAGCTCGACCCGCCCCATCGCACGCCTGATCTCTGCTCCGTTCTTCTCGGGCGCATAGGCGTTGATCCCAGCATCAGTCGGCAATTCAATGTTCATCGACAACCGATCTGCCAGCAGCCCCGCTTCTTCAATCAACTCAGGAGATGCATCGGGAATAGTCTTGAGGTGGATATATCCGCGAAAGTTATGATCTTGCCGGAGGCTGCGTGCAATACGGACCATGTCGGCCATCGTATCATCTGGACTTTTTATAATGCCCGAGGACAGGAACAGCCCCTCGATGTAATTCCGCCGGTAAAATTCAGTCGTAAGATGTACGACTTCTTCCACTGTAAACCGTGCACGCGGCACCTGCGAGGACACGCGGTTTATGCAATAAACACAGTCATAGATGCAAAAATTTGTCATCAGAATCTTGAGCAGGCTGATACACCGCCCGTCAGGCGCATAAGCATGACAAATCCCCGACCCTTCGGTACTGCCGAGACCTGTGCCATCTGCACTGTTGCGCTTACTTGTGCCTGATGATGCGCAGGACGCGTCATATTTTGCCGCATCACTGAGCAGAGCCAGCTTTTCTTTGAGATTCATTTTTGCCATGATGTTCTTATAATGTTCTCATTACTTTTCTGGCAAGCCCTTTCCCCCGGCGACATTTTTCCGATCCACTCGCATACGCTGCGAAAACACCTCCATCCATCGGCAAGCCTCCGCGTGTGCAAGTGCATGCCCTCTTGCCCCGCCACTCCAATCGGTTAGCATATGAGGAAAATAAACGGATAATAATCGAGGCAGTCCGATGATCCTTTCCCGCAGACATTTTGCACTGGGTGCCAGTGCGCTCGCTCTCACAGCATGCAGTGGTGGCTCAACCTCCACGGCCAGCGCCACGTCTTCGGGCGGCTTGCCCGCCGATCTGCGCCCGACACCGAATGCGTCATATGATGCATGGGTTACGAGCTTCCGCAGCCGCGCAGCTTCGCGTGGCATTTCGCAGTCTACGCTGAACGCAGCATTCCGTGGCACAGGTTACTTGCCTGGATGTGTCAAGCGTGACCGAAATCAGACCGAGTTCAAGCGCTCGCTTGAGGATTACCTCGCAATCGCAGCCTCGGATGAGCGTATCTCAAAAGGGCGTGCTGCATTCGCCCGCCACCGTGGGACGCTCCAAACCCTTGAGGGGCGTTACGGCGTAGATGCAGAAATCATCTGCGCAATCTGGGGGCTTGAGAGCTTTTTCGGGGAACGGCGCGGCAGTGTGCCTGTAATCTCGGCCACCTCCACACTGGCCTTTGATGGCCGTCGCGGTGTGTTCTTTGAGAAACAGCTAATGGCAGCGCTCAAAATTATCCAGAACGGTGATATTCCCGCCTCTCGTATGACCGGATCATGGGCGGGGGCGATGGGCCACACGCAGTTCATCCCCACATCATACCAAGCATTTGCTGTTGATTTTACTGGCGATGGCCGTCGCGATATCTGGTCAGATGATTCAACAGATTCTCTCGCGTCCACAGGCGCCTACCTCCAGAAAAACGGCTGGTCACGTGGTACGAAATGGGGCGGTGAAGTAGGCTCAGGCGCGCCCCAAGGCCGCATCATTCAACCACAAGCAGGTGGCCCACGTTTCTCGGTTACCCGCAACTTCAACGTAATCAAACGCTATAACAACTCCGATGCTTATGCGATCGGCGTGGGCCATCTGGCTGACCGCCTTAGCGGCGCAGGGCCCCTACGCGGCAGTTTCCCGCCCGATGCAAATGGTCTGACAAAAGACAACCGCGTCGCTGTGCAGCAGCGCCTGACTGCAAAGGGGTTTGACACAGGTGGTAGCGACGGTGTGATCGGCCCAAACAGCGAGAAAGCAATCCGCGCCTATCAATCGAGCAAAGGCCTGCCAGTTACGGGGAAACCATCCCAAGCGCTGCTGAGCCAACTGCGCTAAAAGCAGAGCGCTTTGGAAGCGTGATTGAGGATACAACTCCTCATGGTGCAGCGTCGAAACTCCACAACTACGGCTTCGCGCTATCCGTGTAATTATTGGAAAAGTATAGTAAATCTCAGGGCTGCCATATTTTTGCCCCGTTTCGAAAACAAAACGGGCAGGCAAATATAACAAGCAGGCTCTCATGCATACTTTTGGATTTAAAATTCTACCCATCGCATTCTTGGGTCTTACCGCGTGTGGCGCCGCGCCTTCGTCCCATTCCAGCCGCATGGAAGGCGCACCGCTCAGCTTTGTCGAACAACCTGCGCAGATGGATGCCCAAGCCAAAGCGCTCACTGATCTGGCCCAACGGATTGTTGTGCAAAGCACAATCAAAAGTGCGGCAGTAGGCGCCGCGCTTGGCTGTGGTCTTGCCGTTGTGTCTGCAAATGCATCCAATTGTCTAACTGCCGCTGCTGTGGGTGGCGCGGGCGGAGCGGTCGTCGGTCACGTCACTGGAAAACGCCAAGTGGCCGGCCGTGTTGAAAAAGTATCCCCCAGTGCGATCGTTCGCACGCTCCGTAGCACGAACAGTCAAATGGAATTGGTGAAAACCTCATTGCCCGCACGATTGGCGGCCCAAGAGGAAATGCTTGCTCATCTTGAAATGCAACGCGCCACCGGTGCCATGGACCCTGCCACCTATTCTCGTGCACGCGCCAGTATCGCAGCCGAACGGAGAGCCATCGCAGCATCGCTTATCCAAACGGAAAAGAATGCCAAACAAGCGGCTGAAAACTTGCAAGTTGCAAAGTTACAGGGCCAGACAGGCCTCGACTGGCATATTTCTGCGTCATCAAAACTCGCCAATGAGGCACACTCCGCGCGCTCCAGTATCTCTTTGCTCTAATGCTGCGCCGTCCAGCTTCTATGGGCGCAACGTCTGTGGTGTTAACATCTTGATATATAGTTAGAACTGTTGGGGATGAATGGTGCGGGGGG
>CAWVZA010000034.1:0-20733 GCA_963934545.1 uncultured Sulfitobacter sp. | reverse complement strand
ACTGTCTGCTTGCTTACCTTCGCGTAATCATCGGCGAAACCAATCGCCGCAAAGCTCATGGTGACAAAAAGCACCATCCAGATGAACGGGTTATCCAGACGCGCCCAAAGCAATGTGGACGTCAGCAACGCACCTACAATCAGCAAACCACCCATCGTCGGCGTTCCAGCCTTGGCGAAATGCCCCTCAGGGCCGTCGTCACGAATGGGCTGACCCTTCCCTTGAGTGCGGCGCAGCATGTCGATGAGCGGTCTACCAAACAGAAAGCCAAAGATCAGAGCGGTCAAAAATGCGCCACCTGCCCTAAAAGTAATGTATCGAAACAGGTTCCAAAAATCACCGCCATCCGACAGCAGGGTCAACCAATAGAGCATACATCGTCCTTACTATTACCGCAGAGCCAGATCCACATATTGTGGGCGCAGCCTTCGCATCCCCTGCATAGGGGTATCACACGTCCGTTATCGGATGGCCCATTTTTCGAATGGCGTCAACGATCAGACCCAATTTCATGCTCAATGAGCCTTTTGCCAAAACCACATCGCCAGCATCAATTCTATGGCGCAGCCCGTCGCACATCTCTTGGGAGGTCTCGAACCAATCGCCGCGCTGCTGCTCAGGAAGCAACTCGTAGAGTGCGCGCATGAGAGGGCCAACACAGTGGACCACATCTAGCTTCTGAGTTGCCTCCAGATGCGCAATGCCTGCATGCAGTGCGACTGCGTCCTCACCCAACTCCTTCATATCACCCAGAAACGCGATGCGCCGCCCCTTGCCGATACGGCCCACGCCGTCGGTGGTTGTGGCTCCTGCAAGCACTTCGAGCGAGGCCGCAACAGACGTTGGATTGGCATTATAGCTGTCGTCAATGAGCGACAAACGCTCTTGTGCCTCGACGGGGTCAAGCTGGATCACTTCGCGCTGGCCGCGCCCTTTGTAAGGCGTCCAGCGGCCCAGCACAGCAATCGCCTGTGCCAGATCGGCACCAATCGCCTGAACAATTGCCAGCGCCCCGAGGCCGTTCATCGCAAAATGCCGCCCTGGAGTGGGGAGTTTGAACAGAATGGGTTTGTCATCGAATTCGGCCTGCACGATTGTTGTATCGCCCTGAATGGTCAGCTCTTTGAGCTTCCAGTCAAACCCGTGCTCGCCAAAAGCGATGCCATGCAGGCGCTTGTCATGTGCCTTTGCGGCGAGGATGGCGGAGGTTTCAACATCGGCGTTATAGACCGCAGCCCCGCCAATCGGCAGGCTGTCAAAAATGCTCGCTTTTTCCAGCGCGATGCCTGTGATATTCTCGAAGGCCTCCAGATGCGCCGCGGCAACTGTGGTAATCAGCGCCGCATGGGGCCGCGCAAGCATCGTGAGCGGCAGGATTTCACCGGGACGGTTCATGCCCATCTCAATGATCGCATATTCAGTATCGGCAGGCATCCGCGCCAACGTAAGCGGCACCCCCCAATGATTGTTATAGCTGGCAATCGACGCATGGGTGCGCCCTTGGTCTGCCAGCATTGCCAGCAGCATTTCCTTGGTTGATGTCTTCCCAACGGAGCCAGTGATGCCGATTACTTTTGCATCCGTCCGCGCCCGCGCTGCAGCGCTCAACGCTTCCAACCCTTTGAGTACATCATCAACAATCAACAGTGGAGCATCCGCCGCGACGCCCTCCGGGATGTGTGAGACCAATGCGGCCCCTGCCCCTTTTTCCAGCGCCATAGCGACAAATTCGTGACCGTCGCGCACGTCTTTGAGGGCAACGAATAAATCACCTGTTTCAATCGTGCGCGTATCAATGGAGACGCCGTTGACTGCCCAATCTCCTTGCGCAACACCGCCTGTTCCGGCTGCCGCCTCTGCTGCTGTCCACAAGCTCATGCCAATCTTCCGTCCAAGGCTGCGACTGCAACACTTGCCTGTTCTACATCATCAAAGGGCAACACATCATCGCTGATGGTCTGACCTGTCTCATGGCCTTTACCCGCAACAAGCAGCGCATCACCCGGCTCCAGCACATCAATCCCGCGCAGGATCGCTTCGGCGCGGTCACCCACTTCGGTCGCATAAGGACAGCCGCCCATAACTGCCGCGCGGATCAAAGCAGGGTCTTCGGAACGGGGATTGTCGTCAGTGACAAAGACCATGTCCGCATTTTCCGCAGCAGCGGCCCCCATCAACGGGCGCTTCCCCGCATCACGGTCCCCGCCGGCGCCCACAATCGCGATCAGGCGGCCCATCACATGCGGGCGCATCGCAGCGAGTGCTGTAGCAACTGCATCGGGCGTATGGGCATAATCCACAAACACCGCCGCACCATTGTCGCGGGTCGCGGCAAGCTGCATGCGCCCCCGCACAGTGGTCAGGTGCGGAATAGTGTCGAACACATCCGCCGCATCCGCGCCGCAGGTGATGACAAGCGCCGCGGCCAATAGCACGTTGTCAGCCTGAAACCCGCCAATCAGGTTCAGGCGCTTTTGATATATCTTGCCGCCCCATTCAAACCGCAAGTCCTGTCCGGTCGCATCAAAACGCTGTGCAGTGAGGTGCAGATCGCCGCCATCACGGCCAACAGTCAGCATGTTGCAGCCCCGCGCCGTGGCAATCGCGGCCATCTCGACACCTTTAGGATCGTCGATATTGATCACTGCTGTGCCGTCCTCGGGCAAGACGCGCGCAAAGAGCGCTGCCTTGGCATCGAAATAGGCCTCAAATGTCTCGTGATAGTCGAGGTGATCTTGGGTGAAGTTCGTAAATCCGGCTGCTTTGAGCGTCACACCATCAAGGCGTCGCTGGTCAAGACCGTGCGAAGACGCCTCCATCGCGGCGTGGGTGATGCCGTTTTCTGCGGCCTGCGCTAGGGTGCAGTGCAATGTAATCGGCTCTGGCGTGGTGTGGGCCAGCGGCGCAGACCACGCGCCCTCGACACCCGTGGTGCCAAGGTTGACCGCGTCCAGCCCCATCTCAATCCAGATTTGGCGCACAAAAGTGCTGACAGAAGTTTTGCCATTGGTGCCCGTCACGGCAATCATCGTCCGCGGCTGAGCGCCAAACCATAGGGCCGCTGTACGGGCCAATGCCTCACGCGGTTCTTCGGAGAGGACCAGCGCCACACCAGCAGCGCGCACCGCATCACCGCAAAGCTGCTGACCTCTTGCATCTGTCAAGATCGCGGCTGCGCCTTGCTCCAGCGCCTTCTCAACAAAGCTGGCACCATGCACAACGGTTCCAGGCATAGCAGCAAAAAGCGTGCCCTCGCCCACGCGGCGGCTGTCTACTTCAATGCTGGACAGCTCAGGATTTTGCCCCCCCACGGCCATCAGCCCCAAAGAGTTCAACGAGGTATGCGATGGGATAGACATATATGGGCCTGCGGGCTTAGTTACTGCTGGTGAGGATTATACCAGCGACGCCTGTGGGTTCAATGGTTGGTCGCATGCCCAACAACGGGGCCACACGACGGATCATCTCTGCCGCAACGGGCACGGCAGTCCAGCCTGCTGTGCGGCGCGGTTTTTTACCTGAATTCTCGGAAGGCTCATCCAGCGTCACGATAAGAACGTATTGCGGATCATGGGCGGGAAACATTGAAGCAAATGTCGTGATTGTTTTGTTCTTATAGTAACCGCCGCGGGGCTTCGGCTTTTCGGCAGTCCCTGTTTTACCAGCCACGAAATATCCAGGCACTTCGGCAAAACTGGCTGTGCCGTTTTTTCCGACCACCACTTTGCGCAGCATAAGGCGCGCGGCAGCAGCAACGTCTTCGCGCATTACCCGCTCGCCCATGTTCGAGCCGTTTTGTTTAAGCAAAGTCGGCTTAATCGAACGACCGCCATTCGCAATCGTGGCGTAGCCAGCAGCCAAATGCATCGCTGTGGTCGAAATGCCGTGGCCATACGAGATGGTTACAGCAGACAAATCAGTATACCGCGCCGGTAAAAGCGGGGTGCTGCCCAACGCTTCGATGATCTCAAACGAGGATTTCTCAAACAGGCCAAGCTTGCGCAAGAACTCCTGTTGGCGCTCTTTACCGATCATAAGGGCCAAACGGCCTGTTCCACGATTGGAGGACTTCTCGATAATCTGGCTTACGCTGATCGTGCCATAATTTTTGTTGGCGAACTCACCAATGCTGTGACCGCCAACTTTCAGCGGCCCTTTGGTGTCGATCATGGTGTTGGCGTTGACCAGCCCCAGCTCCATCGCTTGGGCGGCAGCGAAAATTTTGAAGGTCGAACCAAGCTCGTAGACGCCCTGAACCGAGCGATTGAACAGCGGGCTGTCGGATGCGTCACCTTCCACGGCAGGGCGTGGACGTTTGTTCGGATCAAAGCTGGGCAAGGAGACGACACTGACAACTTCACCTGTGTGGACATCCAGCAAAATGGAAGTGGCACCCTTGGCGTTCATCAGCTTCATGCCGCCTTCCAAAACACGCTCAGACGCGGCTTGGACGGACAAATCAAGGCTCAGTTCAAGCGGTTTGCCTGCATTAACAGGATCGCTCAGATAGTCGTCAAAGTACTTCTCGGCACCAGCAACACCAATCACCTCAGCGGCGCGCACACCTTCGCGGCCAAAGCTGGAACCGCCCATAATATGCGCGGCAAGTTTGCCATTGGGATAAAGACGCATATCACGCGGCGCAAACAACAGCCCCGGATCACCAATATCATGCACTTCCTGCATTTGCTCTGGGCTGATTTTCTTCTTCACCCACAGGAACTTCCGCTTGCCCATAACATCTTTGGTCAAGCGCTTTTCATCAAGATCAGGGAAGATTTTGACCAGTTTTTTGATCACCCCTTCCTTGTCGATCATATGCGGCGGCTGGGCATAGAGCGCATGCGTGTCGAGGTTGGTCGCAAGAATACGGCCATTGCGGTCGACAATATCAGCACGGGTGTTGGCGATAATGGACCCCGGCGCGTGGGCGCGCGGCTCTACCGGATCGGAGACGGCCAAAAGGCCCATACGGGCACCCACCACAGCGAATGCACAAAAGAAACAGACGCCCAAAACCAACAACCGCCCCTCGGCGCGGCCACGGTCTTGATCACGCATCTTCTCATGACGCAGGCGGCGGTTTTGGTGCTCGATCGCGTCAGGGTTCTCCCCCTTGGCACGGGCCTCAAGAATACGGGCAAGCGGGCGCAGTGGCGTGCGGATCATAGGTCATTCTCCAAATTCATCGTGGAGACATCAACAGGATTGGTAATCGGCAACAGAGGGGCGACAGGGTATTGCACCTCGTCCACTTGGCCAAACTGGTCAGGGTGCAGTGGCAACAGTTGCAGCCGCTCAAAATTCAAATCTGCAAGATCGCGCAGGCGGTCGGGACGGTTGAGATAGGCCCATTCAGCGCGCAAGATCGCAAGGCGGGCATGAGCATTGCGGGTCTCGATATGCAGCTGATCCGTCTGGTTCAGCACGGCCTGCGTGGCATAGTTTTCACGGTAGGCCCAAAAGGCCAGCCCGATCACACCCAAAGCAGTGAACACATAAATCACAGATCTCATTGTTTCTTTTCCCTCATCATGGGCATACCGATGGCGTGTGCCTCAATCGTTCCAGCAGGTGCATCAGTGCGTGTGACCACACGCAACTTAGCACTTCGCGAACGCGGATTTTCTTCTAATTCTTGATCGTCTGGCCCAATGGCTTTGCGCGATTTGATGGTAAATTGCGGTGCGTCACGCTCGACCTCGGGGGCGAAGCGGTTGGCATTGCCCCCTGCCCCTGCGCGCGCTGTGAGAAAGCGTTTGACCATGCGGTCCTCAACAGAGTGGAACGTTACAACGGCCAACTGCCCGCCAGGCTTGAGCGCACGCTCGGCGGCCATAAGGCCTTCCCACAGCTCGCCATATTCATTGTTCACGGCAATCCGCAGCGCTTGGAACGTGCGTGTAGCAGGATGGCTCTGACCCGGTTTAGCACGGGGCAAACAGCTCTCGACCAGCCGCGACAGTTTTGCTGTGCGGGTGATTGGTGCCTCTTCGCGCGCACGGATCAGCAGATTGGCAATGCGGCGGCTGGCGCGTTCTTCACCATAAAGGAAGATGATGTTGGCCAGTTCTTCCTCAGACGCTTCATTCACCAGATCAGCCGCTGAGGGGCCGTCTTGGGACATGCGCATATCCAGCGGACCGTCACGCATGAAGGAAAACCCGCGCTCCGCCAAATCAAGCTGCATAGAGGAGACACCAAGGTCCAGCACGATGCCATCAAGGCCTTGGCCGTATTCATCCATCTTGGAGAATACGCCATGCTGCATGATAATCTTGTCGCCATATTCACCAGCCCACGGTTTCGCCATCTCATGGGCCATTGGATCACGGTCCACGGCAATTACACTGTCGGCACCCGCATCAAGCAGGCCACGTGTATAGCCGCCCGCACCAAAGGTTCCATCAAGCCAGCGACCTGAAATCGGGGATACTGCCGCAAGAAGCGGGCGGAGCAATACGGGGATGTGGGGAGAGGTCTCGGTGGCAGCCATAACCTATTACGCTCCCGGCGTTCCGTCCAAGAACTCCATTGGATCAAAATCCTCTGGCAGCTCGTCGAGCCACGCCTCCTGCTTGGCGCGTTCTTGGTTGTCATATGTTGCTGGGTTCCAAATCTGGAACGTATCGCCCGTACCCACAAAGAACGCTTCTTTATCAAGGTTAATCTTGCCGCGCAGTTTCGAGGGCAGCACAAGGCGGCCTGTCTCGTCAACCATTGTGGCAAAAGACTGCCCGTTAAACATTGCTTGGAGCATCTTGCGCTGCATGGAGCCACGAGGAAGTGCGTCGATCTTGGCGTCGACCTCTTCAATAGCGGCCATCGTATAACACTCAAGGTACGCACGGCGGTGATCACCATAGACGATCACAAGCTCGGGAGTTTCACCAGATTTCCAGTTCGGATCAGACGCCTCCAACACACGCCGAAAAGAGGCGGGTATAGATACCCTCCCCTTCGTGTCGACTTTGTGTTGGCTTTCGCCCCTGAACCTTCGGCTCACTGTTCCGTCCCTTTACTTCGCGTCTTGCGCCAATCTCGTCTCGTCTGTCGGGGCCCTCCGCGTTGCGTAGGGCAGAAAATAAAAAGGGCGGATTGATCTGCTGCCACTGATCAACCCGCCGCTTTATTCCCACCTTGGTGGGGAAGTCCGACTGCGCGCGCCACCTGGGGGGATGTCTGCTCGCCCGCGCGCCGGATCTCTTGGCCTGATGAAAGCGAAGGCCTGTATGAACCTGCTAGAGTTTATTTTTGTGTGGGGACGTTTGGTGCCCCGTAGTCTCGCTCTCATCCGATAAACAAGGGATGCCATGGGAATTCATGGGCGTCTACATTTAATTTCTAATTTGGATACAATTCGCACCAGCTTCACTATCGGAAGATTACGGAAATAATTTTAAATTCAAATATTTCTGGCACAAATGGTAGATGAGATCACCATGACCCCTACATATAGACATAATCTGGAAACAATAAAAATTCCCACAAAATCCCAGAAAAATACGTTCCAAAAGTTATCCACAGAGAATATTCCCCCTTTGTTCTATTGTAAATACATATTTCTCTGTCGAATCGCGAAACTAAGCGCTGAATTCAGATTGGAATTTGGAAAACTCAGCCTTTTGACCCGACAAACCGAGACCATAGGCTCCCGCACGCCCATGAATTCCCACAGCGCGCCCCATGAAATCCCATGACGCGTGCGCATTCTCGCAGACGGGGCCAGTTTGTAGCGAGAAGGATCGTAAGAGGGACCACCTGCGCAAGACATTATATGCCAGAACGCTTCACACTTTATCGCAATGCTAAGAATTAGCGCACACATCACACTTTCATATTGTCACTCTTTGAGACAGCCATGTGATAGACGCGAAACCTATTTATCCAAGGAATGAATAGTATGATTTTAGCGTGAAGCTATTGAAGAGCACAGCCCCCATCCTTGAAGACGGAGGCCAATGTAGTCTGTTCTTATACTGCTTTATACAAAAAGCTGCGAGGCTTAGGCCATCCCACCTTTGATAAGCCCTTCGGCCAAACGTGCGTAGGCTTGCGCCATTGCGCTGTCTCCGGCAGCAATCGGTGTACCATTGTCTCCGGCAAGTCGCGTCTCAAGGTCGATAGGTAGCGTACCAAGTAAAGGTACGCCCATAGACGCCGCCTCCGACGCCACACCACCCTGCCCGAAGATTTGATGTTCAGAACCACAATCAGGACAAACAAAGACCGACATATTCTCGATCAATCCCAGCACTGGCGTTTTGAGCGTCGCAAACATGTCCAGCGCCTTGCGTGCATCGATGAGTGCTACGTCTTGCGGTGTGCTCACGACGATAGCACCTGTCAGTTCCGACTTGGTGCATAGAGTAAGTTGCACATCGCCCGTACCAGGTGGAAGGTCGACGAGCAGAACGTCCAATTCGCCCCACTCCACCTGCCCCAGCATTTGTTGCAGCGCACCCATGAGCATCGGGCCACGCCAGATCGTAGCTTTCCCCTCTTCCATCATAAAGCCAATAGACATGAGTGTGACACCATGCGCCTTGAGCGGGATGATTGTCTTGCCGTCAGGACTTGCGGGGCGTTTGTTCACACCCATCATGCGTGGAATGCTGGGGCCATAGATGTCAGCATCCAAGAGTCCCACCTTGCGCCCCTGCTTGGCCAGTGCAACGGCGAGATTGGTGCTGACAGTGGATTTTCCAACGCCGCCCTTGCCTGAACCAATGGCAATAATGCGTTGCACGCCGGTTGGCTTGGTCGGGCCGTCTTGCGGCTTGGGGTGGCCACCGATCTTGAGGCTGGGAGGTGCTGCAGGCTTGGCTGCGGGACCATGGGCCGTAAGTGCGACTGTAAGCTGCGTCACACCCGACATTTCTGACACAACCTTCTCCGCAGCATCACGAAGCGGTCCCATCGCCTCTGCCACCTCAGCGCTTGGCGCCTCGATTACAAAACGGACCACACCATCCTCTACCGTCAGCGCACGCAGCAGATCATGCGACACCAGACTGCGCCCATCAGGCAAGTTGATACGTTCGAGGGCTGCGATAACATCGTCTTTTGTCAGCGACATGGTGCTTCTCCTATTAGGCTGTTCTGACATCGCAGATTGAGCAAAAACCGCAAGGCTACTGCGCTGCGTTATATTACCGCCCAGATAATTTGCGCAGGCGCGTAAAAAAGCAGCGATTGCCGCGTTGCGTTTGCTGCATAGCAGAAATGCAAAATAATGCGTTGTGCAAGTGCAGAAAGATTTGTTACGCACGTTCTCGAAAGCAATCCTCCTGATAGTTTTCTTTAATAACGAAAGGGTCTTCACCTCCTCCCGAGGGTCCCTTCCACTTTAGGCGGCGACATCTCCTCCCAGATGTCGTCGCCCTTTTTTTGCCTTCCCTCCAAACCTGATCATCACAGGTCCGTAACACAGCATTGATTTTTTATAAAATGGAAACAGTGCTTTGCCCTAACGTCGCGTATGCAAAAAACGCATAGCCGCAATGCAGCATTGCTTCTTGTCAGCAGCGCCCAGAGGCTTAATTATTGATCACAACAAGACGCAGATAAAATGAAAGATTGAACATGACATTCTTCACAGACACCACCGTAGCCGTATCCGCACAGCCTAGCCGCATCGCAGCATTCTTCGATGCAATCGCGCTCAAAATGCGCCAGCGCAAAGCATACCGTCAGACGTACAATGAGCTATGCACAATGACAGCACGTGATCTGGCCGACTTGGGCATGAGCCGCGGTGACTTTCGTCGCCTTTCAAAAGAAGCGGCCGAATTGATCAAATAATAGCATATCCCCGCGGTTCGGTCCTCACACTGGGCCGCAGGTGAATATGCAGCATGACCGTGTCTCGCCTCCCCGATGACCCCATGCTGTAAAAGATGTATCTCTCGTTCCTCCCGGTTGAGGGATGCACCTTATAAGACGGCGTCCCCGCCTCCCCGGGGGCGCCGTTTTACTTAACAGGGACTGCTTCGAGAAGATCCCCAGGTTGGCACTCAAGCACAGCACAAATCCGTGCCAGCGTCTCAAAGCGGACACCCTTTACTTTGCCTGACTTTAGCAAGCTCAGGTTCTGCTCTGTTATACCGACAGCTTCAGCCAGATATTTCCCCTTCATCTTGCGCTGCGCTAGGACCACATCGAGCCTGACAATGATTTCCATCAGATGAATTCCTCATTTTCACGGGCAATGCGGATCGCCTCACGCATCACAAGGCCGAGGAACAGAAACGCCAGACCGCAAAACGCCAATCCAATATTTCCACTGTTGTACCAAAATCGCAGGGGCAAAGGTCCGTCTGCATTGTGCCAAGAGCGTACCATCGGACTTAGCGCGCCTGCCAGTAGAGCCAGAGTGGAGGACGAAAAGATCATTAGCCCCATGATCGTTAATCGGCGTGAAATACGAACATCAAATACAATGCCTTTTCGCAAGAATAGCAAAGCCCAGAAACCTGCTACATAACCGACAAATCCCAATACCACAGGCACAGCCCACATCGTAAAGAACACGATCCGTGTTGTCATCGCTATCTGCGCATCTCGATCAACCCAGCGGTCATTGCGGGTCCACTTGCCCATATCAAGGAAGGACAACTCAAGGCTCCAAGACAGCGCATGGTAAGGATAATAGAACATCATCGGCAGCATTACGATAATCGCGATGGTAGAGAGCTTGCGTATCCGTCTCATAATCTAATCCAAATATTAATTATTGTTTTACAATAATTTCTGATTTTTTTTACTCAACGATCAATCTTCTTAGCCTCAATACACCTATAAAGAGAATCGACTTGAAGACAATTACACTGGCCGCTGCCCTCTTCATCGCTCTGGGCATCTCACCCGTCCAAGCCCAGAAAAAACACTTCGGCAACACTGTGCGTATCGCAACAGTGCCGGGCATCGAATTGTCACGAAAACAGCGTGAGAGTTATCGCAGCTACCGCAGCAAAAAGGCATACTTTGGTGCCTTCTATGTTGTTGAGGGAACCGATCACAGCTTTTGGACGCCTAGGTTCCACAACTTTGATGTAGCCAAAGCCGCAGCCAAAAAGGGATGCGAGATTATCTCCAAGGGCGGAAACTGCAAACTATATGCGCTCACCTACCCTGACGGGGTTGATCCGAATGCACAGGGCGTCAAAGGCTTTAGTCATCAATCGGGCAAAACCTTTACAACCCGTTACAAACGGGATCAGAAAAAGGGCACATATGGTGCCTTTGCAGTGAGCACGGCCAACGGTTATGGTCATTCATTCGGCTGGAAATCAGCCAAAGAAGCACGGGCCGCAGCCAGTGAATACTGCAAATTGTCGTCAAACAAGACGCTTGTCCCGCTTGGCATTGAAGCGCGTAAATGGGCGTGTGCCCGAGGCATGGAGAAATGCACCGTTGTAGACACCCACACGCCTGATTGATCTAGAACGGCACATCATCCGCAGCAGTCAAAAAGCGGGCCACAACCTTCTTCTCGCCCGCTTTTTCAAACGCCACTTCAAGCTTGTCGCCCTCAATACCGATAATCGCACCATAGCCAAATTTTTGGTGGAACACCCGCTCCCCTATGGTGAAGCTGCTAGTTGCAGTCATGTCGATGGTCATGTTCTTGGCGTCCGCAGGTTGGCTCATCCCGCGCACACCGCTGCGCGATTGCAAACGCCGCCAACCCGGCGAATTATAGACATTCGCTTCTGTGGCCGCCTCGTGCAGTGCGCTTTTGGGCATTGCCGCACCAAAACTACCGCCATAAAGACCGGGCGGGGTCAGGACTTCGACATGCTGCTCTGGCAACTCATCGATAAACCGTGAGGGCAGCGCGTTCTGCCACTGGCCAAAGACAAAGCGGTTGGCCGCAAAGGATATGGTGCACAGCTCCTCTGCACGCGTGATACCCACATAGGCCAGCCGACGCTCTTCCTCCAACCCCTTCTGCCCGCTCTCGTCCATGGAGCGTTGCGAGGGAAACAAACCATCCTCCCAACCGGGTAGGAAAACGGCAGGAAACTCAAGTCCCTTGGCCGCGTGAAGCGTCATAATGGAAACCTTCTCGCCCTCGTATTCCTTCTCATTATCCATGATCAGGCTGACGTGTTCGAGAAAACCTTGGAGGTTCTCGAACTGATCAAGCGCTTTGACCAATTCCTTGACGTTTTCCAACCGCCCCGGAGCCTCAGGCGTTTTGTCGTTTTGCCAATGTCCAGTATAGCCACTTTCGTCGAGGATGATCTCGGCAAGTTCCACATGGCCTATTTCTGGTGGACCAAACTCCATGCGAACAGGGCCGCCATTGTCGAGCACGCTGTCATCATTTGCCTCAATGCGCGGGCCATGCAGCTTGGACGCCCAGCGGTCGATCCCTTCGATCAGGATGCGCAGCTCATTCGCACCCTTCCCGCCGATCCCTTTTTCATCGAGCAATATCCGCGCACCTTCCACCAGATTGGTGCCATTCGCGCGCGCCGTTCCTTGGATTTTTTGGACCGCCACTTTGCCAAGGCCGCGTTTGGGCGTGTTCACAATTCGCTCGAACGCCAGATCATCATCGGGCGAGGTCACAATGCGGAAATAGGCCATCGCATCGCGAATCTCGAGCCGCTCATAAAAGCGCGGCCCGCCAATGACGCGGTACGGAAGGCCAATGGTCAGGAACCGATCCTCGAATGCACGCATCTGGTGCGAGGTCCGCACAAGAATTGCAATATGATCGAGCGAAAATTTCCGCAAACCACGCGTGCCGCGCTGAAGGAATTCCAGCTCATCCCCGATCCAACGGGCCTCTTCCTCGCCGTCCCAATGGCCGATCAGGCGTAGCTTTTCACCGTCTTGCGCATCCGTCCAAAGCGTCTTGCCCATACGCCCCTCATTTCCATCGATCACGCCAGATGCCGCAGCAAGGATATGCGGGGTTGAGCGATAGTTTTGCTCAAGCCGCACCACGTGGGAACCGGGAAAATCCTTCTCAAAGCGCAGGATGTTGCCCACTTCGGCACCGCGCCAGCCATAGATCGACTGGTCATCATCGCCCACACAGCAGATATTCTTGTGACCTGCTGCCAGCAGCCGCAGCCACAAGTACTGCGCCACGTTGGTATCCTGATATTCGTCCACTAGGATGAATTTGAACCAGCGCTGGTATTGCTGGAGCAGGTCCTCATGGGTCCGGAAGATCGTAACCATATGGAGCAGCAAGTCACCAAAGTCACAGCAGTTCAGCTCTACCAACCGCTTCTGATAGGCCGCATAGATTTGCGGACCAAGGTGGTTATAGGCCCCTGCATCCACGGTTGGAATTTTATCAGGCGTCAGTGCACGGTTCTTCCAGTCATCAATGATGCCCGCGAGCATTCGTGCAGGCCAGCGTTTGTCATCAATGCTTTCGGCCGCCACCAACTGTTTGAGCAGGCGCAGCTGATCGTCTGTATCCAGAATGGTAAAGTTCGATTTCAGCCCCACCAGTTCCGCATGACGGCGCAGCAACTTCACACAAATTGCATGAAAGGTACCAAGCCATGGCATCCCCTCAACAGGCTGACCGAGCATAGCGCCCACACGGTTTTTCATTTCCCGTGCAGCCTTGTTGGTGAATGTCACCGCGAGGATTTCATTGGGCCGCGCGCGGCCCGTATTCATCAAATGCACAATCCGCGCCGTGAGCGCACGTGTCTTGCCCGTCCCTGCCCCAGCAAGCATCAGCACCGGACCGTCCATCGTCTCCACCGCTTCACGCTGTGCAGGGTTCAGACCATCAAGATAGGGTTGCGGACGCGCAGCCATGGCTCGCGCGGAAAGAGAGGCGCCCTCAAAGGCGGCATTTTCATCAAAATCGCTCATTCCGCTAAGCTAGCGTGAAGTACGAAAAACTTAAAGAGACGTTCGCACAATGTTCCACAGTGAAATCAATATCTCCCACAGATCACCCCTTAAATCTAACTTACTCATATATATACAATTTTCTGGTAATTCGCGAACATTTACCGCTCGCTAACCAATTTATTGTTCAATTGCTCTCAGCCAACAGTCGAGAGAAACATTATGTTTAGAACAGATGACCCGTCCAGACTCCGTCAACAGCTTGACCGATTCACGATCCCCATGTTCGTGGCAGAGCTGTCGTCAAACCATACCGAATTCGTGATCCTTGCCATCAACAAAGCGCATGAGGATAATTCCGGCCTTTCCATGGCGGACGTGACCAATCGCCCCCTCAGTACAATCCTGCCCGTCGAGGAAGCGGCTCACACCAACTCGCGCTATGCGAAATGCCTGCAGAGTCCGGACCCGCTGCGCTACCGCGAACAACTCCAAATGCCGAAAGGGTCTATGATCTGGGACACTTCGCTGTGTCGGCTTGAGCTGCCAGACGGCCGCATGCGGGTGATAGGCACGGCCCTTGTGGTGCAGCGGATTAAGCGGAATGATCTGGACACTCTGGCATTTCAGGACGTAAATTATTTCGCCTCCACCTCCTCCATGCGGCTAACGCAAATTTCCGATGTGCTGGCGGCTGACGAGGACGGCCAGCTTACTGCAGAAACCCTGGCAGGCTTAGCCGGGATGCTCGCAGCACTGTGCCGCAGTGTGAGTGAAACCCTTGAGGAATTGCGCAGCATCGCGGCCAAACGGTTGGCCCATGAGCATGCGCCTGTTTCCTTAATTTCATTGGGTGGTGAGGCGTTTACCCAGCCTCACTGCGAGGTGGATACAGCTGTAAGGGTATTGATCACCATTGCAGAAGATGTGCCAGTCGCGATAGTTTCACGCAGACTGCCGTGACTGATATCTTTACTGGCGAAATCCGACAGGGTCGCGAAGGGTAGCATGCGCAGCTAAATCTGACGCTGGACAAGGGCGGTCGCAATCCGCCAAATACAGCTATGGATTTACACGCAAAATACCCCGCCCTGTCTGATCTGCGCAGCCGCGCTCAAAAGCGTATTCCCAAATTCGTTTGGGAATACCTCGACAGCGGTACCGGCGACGAGGCCACAAAAGCGCGCAATCGCACAGGGCTCGACCGGATCGGGATGATGCCTTCGATCCTGCACGGGGAATTTACTCCTAATCTGAGCACCCGATTTCTGGGCAAGGACCTGCCCCTTCCGTTCGGGATTGCCCCTATTGGCATGTCAGGCCTCATGTGGCCCGACGCCGAAGGTCATTTGGCCCGCGCAGGTGCCAAGGCGAATATCCCCTACAGTATCTCAACCGTCGCCACGCAAAGCCCTGAAGACATCGCCCCGCATCTGGGGGAGCACGCGTGGTTCCAGATGTATCCCCCCCGCGATCCCGATATCCGCCGCGACATGCTGGCAAGGGCTAAGGCCGCGGGTTTTTCAACATTGATCCTCACTGTCGATGTTCCAGTGGCCAGCCGCCGCGAACGGCAGGTCCGCTCGGGTCTCACGAACCCGCCACGCCTCACCCCGCGTTTGCTCGCACAAGTAGCGATGCGCCCTGCCTGGGCCATGGGCATGGTACAGCGCGGCATGCCACATATGCGCGGCTTGGACAAATACGCCAATGCAGCCACCAATGGCCTCTCACCCACAGCCCACGTGGGCTACCTGCTCCGTACCGCGCCCGATTGGGACTACATCGGTTGGTTGCGTGAGGAATGGGAGGGTGATTTTCTGGTAAAAGGTGTCTTGCGTGCCGAAGACGCGCTGCGCCTTGAAGAGTTCGGCGTTGATGGCATCTGGGTCTCCAACCACGCAGGCCGCCAGTTTGACGGCGCACCCGCTGCGATCGACGCGCTGCCAACACTTCGCGCCGCAACCAAATTGCCATTGATATTTGACAGTGGAATTGAGGGTGGTCTGGATATCCTGCGTGCCTTGGCGCTTGGTGCTGATTTTGTGATGCTTGGACGTGCCTTCCACTTCGCGCTTGGCGCATTGGGGCCACAAGGCATTGATCATTTGATCGATATTCTAGCCAACGATATGGCCGCAAACATGGGGCAAATCGGTGCGCGCAATCTCAAAGAGCTGCCCGCACCGATCTCCTACTAAATGTTAAGTCAGCTTATTGTGCCCGCAGCTTCAAATCCCCAAGGATGAGCTGGAACTTCGTATCACCGGGGGGCACTGGTTCACCGTTCACGCCAGTCGTGCTGACAATATATCCATCACCAGAGCGGAAATATCTGGCACAGACCGTACCGCCAAACTCAGCGCTTCTGCCACGGGTGGCTGACAGCACTCCAGCTGACATTGGATCACGTCCACTCACGTTTACATCTTCGCCACGAACACAGACCCTGTCTCCCACCAACAGGTTTCGCGATACTATCTCAACGTCTTGAACAGCTGTCAAATTCGGAATCTTCAACGCAGCAAGTTCCCTTTAGATCATCATGTTACCCTCAACTATTGAAGTGATGATTGAAGCGCAACTGTTCGTTCCTCCTTTATACCCAATACAAGACTTCTTGTTCGGCTGGGCGGCGCACCCCACAAAAAGAGCCAACATTGCTCCCATACCCAATATCTTCGTTGTTCGTCCCATATCCATTCTCCTGCTGGTTTTTTGTATTTATTTATATCGTCATTGCTCAAGCGCATAATCAATAAAAATTCATAGCTTACAGTGCGACTTTGCTTGAATTGTCTCCGATCCGCATCAAAAACACGGGTCAACGGGGCGATATAGGGGGGAAACTGTGCCTCTACCCAATCACACGCATTGCAGGCCAACACTTCTTGCGCCTACAAATTGGGAACCCCCACTGGGAAAGGCCTGCCACTATGACTGAATTCCGCAAAATCCTCATCGCAAACCGAGGTGAAATCGCCATACGCATCATGCGCGCTGCCAACGAGATGGGGAAAACCACCGTTGCGGTCTTTGCCGAGGAGGACAAGCTAGGGCTTCACAGGTTCAAAGCAGACGAGGCCTATAGAATTGGTAAAGACCTTGGTCCTGTGGCCGCTTATCTCAGCATTGACGAAATCATTCGTGTGGCAAAAGCCTGCGGTGCGGATGCCATTCACCCTGGCTATGGCCTACTGTCGGAGAACCCCGATTTCGTAGATGCTTGTGCGCAAAACGGCATCACATTCATTGGCCCCAAAGCAGATACCATGCGCGCATTGGGCGACAAAGCTTCCGCGCGCCGTGTGGCCATGGCCGCTGATGTGCCCGTGATCCCCGCCACAGAAGTGCTGGGTGATGATATGGACGCGATCAAGATTGAGGCCGCAGAGGTCGGTTACCCCTTAATGCTCAAGGCTTCGTGGGGAGGTGGCGGTCGCGGCATGCGCCCGATCTACAATGAAGAAGAGCTGGAAGAGAAAGTCCGCGAAGGCCGCCGCGAGGCCGAGGCCGCGTTTGGCAATGGTGAGGGTTATCTGGAAAAGATGATCATGAAGGCGCGCCACGTCGAGGTGCAAATCCTCGGTGACAGCCATGGCGACATTTATCACCTTTTTGAACGCGATTGCTCCGTACAGCGCCGCAACCAAAAGGTCGTGGAGCGCGCACCTGCACCCTACCTGACGGAGGAGCAACGCGCCCATGTCTGCGAATTGGGACGCAAAATTTGTGCTCATGTGAATTATGAATGTGCAGGCACCGTTGAGTTCCTGATGGATATGGAGACAGAGGAGTTCTTCTTCATAGAAGTGAACCCGCGCGTGCAGGTCGAGCACACTGTGACCGAGGAAGTTACAGGCATCGACATTGTTCAGGCGCAAATCCTGATTGCTGAGGGCAAAACCATTGCCGAAGCTACGGGCAAAGCCTCACAAGCGGACATCCAACTGCAAGGTCATGCGCTCCAGACGCGCATCACAACTGAGGATCCGCTGAACAACTTCATCCCCGACTATGGCCGCATCACTGCCTTTCGGGAGGCCACGGGCATGGGCATCCGTCTGGACGGGGGTACGGCATACTCTGGCGGCGTGATTACGCGGTACTACGATAGCTTGCTGGTCAAAGTCACAGCCAAAGCGCAGACGCCCGAGCTGGCTATTGCGCGTATGGACCGTGCTCTCCGTGAATTCCGTATTCGCGGTGTGTCTACCAACATTGCATTCGTCGAGAACCTGCTGAAACATCCGACATTCCTCGACAACACCTACCACACGAAATTCATCGACGAGACGCCGGACCTGTTCGAATTCGAAGCGCGAAAGGACCGTGGCACCAAGGTGCTGACTTACATCGCCGACATCTCCGTCAACGGACACCCCGAAACAAAGGACAAGCCCCTCCCCCCCACCACCAGCCGTGCGCCCCAGCCGCCAGAGAGCCGCGCCGAACCGATGATGGGTACGCGCAATCTGTTGGAGCAAAAAGGCCCGCAAGCTGTCGCCGACTGGATGGGGCAACAGCGCCAGCTACTGATCACCGACACCACAATGCGCGACGGACACCAATCCCTGCTGGCCACTCGCATGCGCAGCCATGACATGATCAAGGTGGCCCCTGCCTATGCCGCCAACCTCCCCACGCTCTTTTCTGTCGAGTGTTGGGGCGGTGCGACCTTTGATGTTGCTTACCGTTTCCTCCAAGAATGCCCGTGGCAGCGTCTGCGCGACATTCGGGAGCGGATGCCGAATATCATGACCCAAATGCTGCTGCGTGCCTCCAATGGCGTGGGCTACACCAACTACCCTGACAATGTGGTGCAACACTTTGTAAAAACAGCCGCCAGCAGTGGCGTCGATGTGTTTCGCGTGTTTGACAGCCTCAACTGGGTTAAGAACATGCGCATCGCGATGGATGCGGTACAAGACGCAGGCAAAGTCTGCGAAGGCACGATCTGCTATACAGGCGATATCTTCAATCCTGATCGCGCAAAGTATGACCTGAAATACTACGTCGCTATGGGCAAGGAACTGAAAGCCGCTGGTGCTCATGTGCTGGGCCTCAAGGATATGGCAGGCCTGCTGAAACCTGCCCAAGCACGTATTCTTGTCCGCGCTCTCAAATCCGAGGTGGGGCTGCCAATCCACTTTCACACCCATGACACAGCAGGCATCGCTACGGCCACCATCCTCGCTGCCAGTGAGGCAGGTGTGGATGCGGTTGATTGCGCGATGGATGCGTTCTCTGGGAATACATCACAGGCCACGCTCGGCTCCGTTGTTGAGGCCCTGCGCCATACTGACCGCGACACAGGGTTGGACATGACTGCTGTGCGCGAAATCTCGGACTATTGGGAGGATGTACGCACGCAGTACCGCGCGTTCGAGACGGGCATGCAGGCCCCCTCCTCCGAAGTGTACCTGCACGAGATGCCCGGCGGCCAGTTCACCAACCTCAAAGCACAAGCCGCCAGCCTCGGCCTTGATGACCGCTGGCCCGAAGTGGCGCGCACCTACCGCGCTGTGAACCAGATGTTTGGTGATATTGTTAAAGTGACTCCGTCATCAAAAGTCGTGGGCGATATGGCCTTGATGATGGTATCCCAAGGCCTGACCCGTGATCAGGTCGAAGACCCCGCAACGGATGTTTCCTTCCCCGACAGTGTTATTGACATGATGCGCGGCAATCTAGGCCAACCTCCCGGTGGCTTCCCGAGCGGCATCGTGACCAAGGTCTTGAAGGGCGAGAAGCCCAACACCGACCGCCCCGGTGCACATCTGAAACCTGTTGATCTGGAGGCTGTGCGCAAAGACCTGTCTGCGCAGCTTGATGGTATGCAAATCGACGATGAGGACCTCGCGGGGTACCTGATGTATCCTAAGGTTTATACCGATTACATGACCCGCCATGCGCTCTACGGTCCCGTGCGCACCCTGCCCACACCCACATTCTTTTACGGGATGGAGCCAAGCAACGAGATCACCGCAGAGATCGATCCAGGCAAGACACTGGAAATCCGTCTGCAAGCAATTGGTGAAACCAATGAAGACGGCGAGGTTAAAGTCTTCTTCGAGCTGAACGGACAACCCCGCGTGATCCGCGTTCCAAACCGACTGGTAAAAGCGACAACACAACAGCGCCCAAAAGCCGAAGCAGGCAATGCCAATCATATCGGCGCACCTATGCCCGGTGTGGTGGCGTCTGTCGGGGCCGTTGTTGGCCAGAACGTCAAAGCAGGCGATCTACTCCTCACCATCGAAGCCATGAAAATGGAGACAGGTCTTCACGCAGAGCGTGACGCAGTCGTAAAAGCAGTGCATGTCACAGCTGGCGGTCAAATCGACGCCAAAGACCTATTGGTAGAATTGGAATAAATGATGATGTTGAGTATCACCCCACTATACGCTGGCTTATTGACACTGGTCTTCCTCGTGCTGAGCGCGATGGTGATCAAACTCCGCGTCGCAGCAGACAAAGCGACCGATGACGTCGATGAGACTGAATTGAATAAAAGCATGCGCGTGCAGGCCAACTTTGTTGAATGCGTGCCGATAGGTCTTGTTCTAATGCTTTGTGCAGAGCTTCAAGGCGCGCCTGCAGCAGCAGTCCATGCCATGGGCGCAAGCCTGCTTGTAGGTCGTGTGTGCCATGCCATCGGAATGTCGCGTAGCCCGCAAATTTTCCAACTAAGAGGTATTGGTATCATGCTGACTTTTCTCATGCTCATATTGTCTGCATTTGCTGTTTTGGGGCATGCGTTGTTTTAAAGTAAAGTTTTTGCACAACAGTGCAATTTACCCCTTGCGGCATACGGCGCAGGGGGCTAAATCACCCTCACTAACTGATGCGGGCGTAGCTCAGGGGTAGAGCATAACCTTGCCAAGGTTAGGGTCGAGA
>CAWVZA010000033.1:0-21859 GCA_963934545.1 uncultured Sulfitobacter sp. | reverse complement strand
TGTTCCAAGGGGCGATGGTCGGGATTGTTTTGTCAGACAACATCCTGCTTTTGCTGGTGTTTTGGGAGCTGACCTCGCTCTCGTCTTTCCTGCTTATTGGTTACTGGAAACATCTGCCCGAAGGGCGCCAAGGTGCGCGTATGGCGCTGACTGTGACGGGTATGGGGGGGCTCGCCTTGATCGGTGGTATGATGATCCTCGGCCAGATCGCGGGCAGCTATGACCTTAGCGTGATCCTCCAAAATCGTGAACTGATCCAAGAGAGCAGCCTTTATCTGCCTGCGCTCATCCTGATCCTGATCGGGTGTTTCACCAAGTCCGCACAGTTCCCGTTCCACTTCTGGCTGCCCCACGCGATGGCGGCTCCTACGCCAGTATCCGCGTATCTCCACTCCGCCACGATGGTGAAAGCGGGCATTTTCCTGATGGCACGCATGTGGCCTGTGCTGTCTGGTACGCCGGAGTGGTTCTGGCTGGTGACGGGCGCGGGCCTGATCACGATGGTGCTGGGCGCTGTTATCGCGCTGTTCAAGCATGACCTCAAAGCGCTTTTGGCTTTTTCCACTGTTTCGCATTTAGGCCTGATCACAATGCTTTTGGGCACGGGCACAGCGTTTGGTGCGATGGCGGCCGTGTTCCACATCCTGAACCACGCCACGTTCAAAGCGGCGCTATTCATGTCTGCAGGGATCATTGATCACGAGACGCATACCCGCGATATTCGCCGTCTGGGTGGTCTGCGCCACTTGATGCCGATCACTTTTGTGATTGCCACTTTGGCGGCCCTTTCTATGGCGGGTATCCCGCTGCTCAACGGGTTTTTGTCAAAAGAAATGATGCTGGAGGAGGCGTATCACACGGTCCTTGGCGACAATCACTGGATCGTGCCAACGCTGGCCGTAATTGGCTCGCTGTTCTCGGCGGCCTATTGCTTCCGCCTTATTGGTCACACGTTTCTTGGTCCAAAGCGGGACGATTATCCCTCTGCACCACATGATCCGCCAAGCGGTCTGTGGTTGCCGCCAGCGCTTTTGGTTGTGTTGGTTGTTGTGATCGGCGTGGCACCGTTTTTGGCGGAACCTGCGGTAAAAGGGATCACATCCGCGGTTCTTGGCGGTGTCGTTGAAGTGCCAAAAGCTTACTTCAAAATCTGGCATGGCTTTGTGCCTGCGCTTTATATGTCCATCGCAGCGATTGTGGGTGGCCTGATCGTTCTGTCGCTGTTCAACCCGCTGTTGCGGCTGTGGGATGCGGCGCCGCGACCCGAGGCCAAGACTATTTTTGAGGGTTTGGTCGAAGGCATTGTACGTTTGGCCAAAGCACTGACATTGCCACTGCATAATGGCGCATTCTCACGATATGGCGCGGTGATGGCCGTGACAGTTGTCGTTGCGGGTTACTACGCGTGGCACACAGGCACTGTCGGCCCCGCGACACGCGAAGTGCAGCCTGTTGGTGCGATCGAGATCGCAGGATGGGCGATGCTTGTGGCTGCTGTGGCGGGAATGGTCTTCCAGCACCGCAATCGCCTGCTGTCATTGGTGTTGATCGGCATTGTCGGCCTGATGGTTTCAGTTGGCTTTGTGTTCTTCTCCGCACCTGATCTGGCGATGACCCAGATCACTGTTGAAGTGGTGACGACGATCCTCTTGTTGCTCGCGCTGAACTTCCTGCCGAACGAAACACCGATTGAAAGCTCGGTCATGCGCCGTTTGCGTGACGTGACAGTTGCAGTTGCTGGTGGTGCTGCGGCGATGGCGCTCAGCTATCACTATCTTCTGCGTGATGCGGTTACGTCGCCGATTTCAGAGTTCCACCTCGCCCACAGCTACAAAGGCGGTGGTGGTACCAACGTGGTGAACGTCATTCTGGTAGACTTCCGTGGCTTTGACACCTTCGGCGAGATTATCGTGCTCGGCATTGCTGCTGTGCTGATCTACGCGCTGACTGAGACGCTTTTGGGTGGTCCTGTGCGTGCGCGTCTGCGCAACCGGACACCAGACAAGCCGCTGGCGGGGGACATGCACCCGATGATGATGGTGGTCATGACCCGCGTCCTGATGCCGGTTGTGATGATGGTAGGTTTCTACATCTTCCTGCGCGGCCACAATGAGCCGGGCGGTGGCTTTATCTCGGGTCTCGTCGTCTCCATCGGTCTGGTGATGCAGTATATGGCCAGCGGGTACAGCTGGGCCAGCCAGCGCCAGCGCTATCCGCATCACGGTGTGATCGGGGCAGGGGTGTTGATCGCGGGCCTTACGGGCATCGGGTCTTGGTTTGTGGGCAAGCCGTTCCTGACTTCAGACTTTATGTATGTGCGTATCCCGCCATTTGGAAAATTCGAGTTGGCGACTGCCACACTCTTTGACCTTGGCGTTTTCCTTGCGGTTGTCGGGGCAGTAATGCTTTCACTCGACGGCTTCTCGCGCCTCGCACGGCGCGCCCATTTAAAGGACAGTGACTACGCCATGGATATCAACCCTGCGCGATCCGAGAATGAAGCGCTAAAAGGGGGAGGAGCATAACATGGAATTTCTCGTAGCCTCTGCAATCGGTGTGCTCACCGCTGGTGGCCTCTATATGGTTCTGCGTCTGCGCACCTTTCCTGTGATCCTTGGGGTGTCCCTTTTGACCTATGCGGTGAACGTATTTTTGTTTGCCTCGGGCCGTTTGACGACGGGCGCGCCGCCGATCTTGACGGACGCGGCTGTCTACGCTGATCCGTTGCCGCAGGCTTTGGTGCTGACCGCGATTGTGATTTCGTTTGGTATGACAGCAGTTGTCGTGATGATCGCGCTTGGGGCCTACCTTGGCACTGATGACGATCATATCGACGACGCTGCTGGCCGGGGGGAGGACGCGACATGACTCATTGGCTGATTATGCCGGTTGTTTTACCGGCGATCCTTGCACCGTTTATCATCCTTGCTGCGCGCTACCACATGGGCATTCAGCGTGTGTTTTCTGTGGCCGGTGTTCTGGCGATGATCGCTTTGTCGCTTGGCCTCGCGATGGAAACGTCTGACGGCATAGTGATGCTGTACCAGCTTGGCGATTGGGCGGCTCCGTTTGGCATTGTGCTGGTGGGTGACCGTCTGAGTACCATGATGGTGCTGCTGATGGCTGTGCTTGCGCTCTTTGTGCTGCTCTATTCTATCGGCTCCAAATGGGACGAACGCGGGCGGCACTTCCATGTGCTGTTCCAGTTTCAGCTTATGGGCATCGCGGGTGCGTTCCTGACGGGTGACTTGTTCAACCTGTTTGTCTTCTTTGAAGTGCTTTTGATCGCATCCTACGGTCTTATGATCCACGCGGGCGGCAATGCGCGCTTGCGGGCAGGGGTCCAATATGTGCTGTTCAACCTGCTTGGCTCGACGCTGTTCCTCTTTGCCCTCGGCGCGATTTATGCCGAAACAGGCACACTCAACATGGCTGATCTGGCCCAACGTGTGCAGCTGATTGGTGCGGACGAAACGGTGGGCATTCGGGTGGCAGCGGTTCTGCTGATCCTTGTCTTTGCGATCAAGGCTGCCGTTGCCCCGCTGCATTTTTGGCTGCCAAGCTCTTATGCTGAAGCACCCGCACCTGTGGCAGCTCTCTTTGCGATCATGACCAAAGTGGGCGCTTATGCGATCATCCGCGTCTACACGATGATCTTTCCCGTCGATCTTGAGGTGACCTCTGGCCTGCATGGCACGTGGTTGTTGCCAGTAGCCCTCTTGTCGCTTGCAGTCGGTGCAGTCGGTGTGCTCGCAGCGAAAAAGCTCGACCGCTTGGTCGCCTTTGCCGTGATCAGCTCCATGGGGATGGTGATGGTTGCTATCGCGCTCTTTACCCAAGAGAGCATCGCCTCGGCGCTCTATTATATGGTTCATTCCACTCTGGCGGCGGGCGCATTGTTCCTGATCGTCGATCTTGTACGCCAAAGCCGTGGCCATTTGGAGCTGCGGACGGATGCGCCCGTTGCAGGTGCTGCGCTTGTTGCGGGTGTGTTCATGGTTGCCGCGATTGCGATGACAGGCCTGCCACCGCTTTCAGGCTTTGTCGGTAAATTGATGGTGCTAAATGCCGCCTTTGACAACGGACCTGCTGTTTGGGTTTGGACAGTCGTCCTCGTCTCCAGCTTGATCAGTGTTGTGGGCTTTGCGCGCGCCGGCTCCGTTCTGTTCTGGAAAGCACAGTCGGACGGTGCGCCAGTTGCGGATGCGGGGCGTGCGGCGCCCTCTGCATTGTCGTTTGCTGCCGTAGGCGGTCTTCTGGCACTGCTCATTGCACATACGGTGTTTGCGGGTCCGATGTACAAATACACCACCGCGACGGCAGCTCAGTTGTTCGCGCCTGATGCCTATATTAGCACCGTACTTGGCACGCCCGGTAAGCTGAGTGGCGCAAAAACAGATGCAAAACCCGAGATCAAAGAGGGGGATCAATAATATGGCACGCATGTTCCACTGGCTCTTCCCCCATCCGCTTCTGACGATACTGCTCGCGGTTGTTTGGACGCTTTTGCAGAATGGTATCTCTTCAGGGATGGTAGTCTTTGGCCTCATCCTCGGTACGATCATTCCGCGCCTCACGGCTGCGTTCTGGCCCGAACGCTCCGGCGGGTTTCGCGCGGGCAAGATGATCTCCTACACGCTCATGGTGATGTGGGATATTATCGTCGCCAATATTCAAGTTGCATGGATCGTTCTCACTGTCTCGAACGCGAAGCTCAAGCCTACGTGGATCACAATCCCGCTGGACTTGCGAAAACCCGAAGCAATCACATTGTTGGCGGGAACTATTACGCTTACGCCTGGCACTGTCTCTGCGGATGTCTCGGAGAGCGGACATCATCTGCTGGTGCATGTGTTGCATACCGACGATCCAGACGCTGAAGTGACTTTGATTAAAGACCGTTACGAAGCGTGCCTAAAGGAGATTTTTGTATGACCCTTGCGACTGACCTTATGAATTACGCCTTGATCCTTGCGTTTGTGATCGTTGGCCTGTGCCAGTTGATGGCGATGGTGCGTGTGGTGATTGGGCCAGACACAGGTGACCGTATTCTGGCACTTGATACGATGGTGGTGAACGCCATTGGTCTGATCGTTCTGATGGGCCTTGCCCAAGGAACGCGGGTCTATTTTGAAGTGTCGCTGATCATTGCGATGCTCGGTTTTGTCTCGACCGTGGCCTATGCGCGGTTTGTATTGCGGGAGGACATCATCGAATGACCTTTGAAATTATTGCAATTTACGCAGTGACATTCTGCCTCGTGGTCGGCTCGATCTTCACTCTTGTGGGCGCGATTGGCCTGCTCAAATTCAACGACAGCATGACACGCCTGCATGCGCCGACCAAAGTTGGCACTGTTGGCGTTGGTGCGCTTTTGCTTGCCTCGGTGATCTACAATGGTGTGTTCAACGATGGCGCGATGCAAGAACTGCTCATCATGGGCTTTTTGTTTGTGACCGCGCCCATCTCCGCGAACTTCATCGCGAAGGTAAATATGCACCGTCGGTCTTGCGATGCTCCGCCAGAGTTGCCCAAAGGTGAGCAGTGGGCGACTTTTGATGTGCCACTGACCGACCATGATACGCTAGAGCCTGCCGATAAGGCCTAGAGCGCTGCAAAGCAGTCCGCGAGGTGGTCAAAGCAAAGACGCACCCGCGGGCTCATTCTGAGTTCTTGATGCGCAGTAAGCCAAACAAGGATGCTCCCGATTGGCAGGTCGGGCCACACTGGCACAAGCGTGTGATCGGCGTCCCCCACAACGCGCTGACCGAACCCGATTCCTGCACCTGCCTTGACCATTTGCCAACAAACGACCTGATCATCCGAGCGGAATGCGAAAAAGCGGCGATCAACGTTCATCCCCATTTGGCGCATCCCGTCGATGATCAACGTGCTGCGATCATAACCGATCATCGTATGCTGCGCCAAATCTGCGGGCTCCACCGGCAGACCATGTCGCGCGACGTAACTCTGTGCTGCATACATACCAATGGGCAGTTCGGCGACTTTTTTGGTGATGAGGTCATTCTGGGTGGGGCGGTACATTCGCACGGCAAGATCGGCCTCGCGGCGCAGAAGGTTTTCAGTCTGATCAGAGGCGACCACTTCAAGGTTTAGCGCTGGATGTCGGGTGCGCAGCTTTGCCAGCATGGGCGGCAGCAGATAGGTCGCGGCGATCTGGCTGGCTGTTAGACGAACCGTTCCACTCAATTCTTGTGCCTGCGCGCCTGCAAACGAGAGCTGCGCAGCGGCTTGGGCCATAGCATCTGAATGTGACTGAACCGCGGCCCCTTCCGGTGTGAGTGTCAGACCTGACGAGGTGCGGAAGAACAGGCGCTGCCCAAGCAAGCTTTCAAGCTGGTTCAAGTGACGGCTGAGGGTAGGTTGGCTGTTGTTTGTCTTGGACGCAGCAGCGGACAAGGAGCCCGCTTCACTTATAGATGCAAAAGACTGTAGCAGCTGCCATGGGATATTCTGTGTATTCATATTTGGATGGTGCTAATCTAATTATGGAAATTATCCATTCACATTCTGATTGATAGGATCATCTTGTCAACTGAATTGAATTGGAGAGCATAATGACCGGAACAGTCCTCATCCTTGGTGCAAATGGCCGCTTTGGCCGCGCTGCAACGCAGGCATTCGCCACTTCTGGCTGGCAGGTACGTGCCGCAACACGTGCTGGAGACACGCAAGCCACCGATTACATTACGCCCGTCGTTTGCGATGTGATGCAGCGCCATGATGTGATTGCAGCAGCGCAGGGGGCGGATGTGATCGTTCATGCTGTCCACCCTCTCTATCCTCAGTGGGCGGAGAAAACGCCTGCTCATACGGCAAACGTCATCGCTGCGGGGCTGTCCAGTGGCGCGACTGTGATGATCTCGGCCAATGTCTATGTCTTTGGGGCGAACGCGGCGGAAGTGTATGATGAACGCAATGCGCCTGCGCCAACCATGCGTAAAGGGGCGGTGCGGGTTCAAATGGAAGCAGCTTTTGCAGCAGCAGCGGCAGATGGTTTGCGCACAGTCATCCTGCGGGGAGGGGATTTCATCGAGCGGGCCAAAACAGGCAACTGGTTTGACAGCCATATCACAAACAAAGCGCACAAAGAGGTGTTCACTTACCCGGGCCCTATGGATGCGGTGCACGCATAGGCCTATCTGCCCGATATGGCACGAGCGATGGTCGGTTTGGTCGCCACGCGTGCCACACTTCCTGCGTTCAGCAGCTTTGGCTTTGAGGGCTACAGCCTGACAGGCGAGGAGCTGAAAAGTGCTGTTTCCCGTGCTGTGGATCGTCCGCTCAAATCAGGGTACTTTCCGTGGCCACTCCTACGAATTATCGGCCTCTTTGCCCCTTTGGTCCGCGAAGTGATCGAGATGCGGTATCTTTGGATTGTACCCCACCGCATTGACGGCAGCGCACTGGCAAGTGTCCTGCCCGATTTCACTCCAACCTTGTTGAATAGGGCCATGGCTGAGGCTTTGTTGGATGAGGCGAGCATAGAGGCCGAACAGGTGCCGGTTACCCTGCGATCTGCTTGACAAAACTGTCGCCCTTGGGCCTCTTGGGGCGACATATTTTCAGGAGAGCCCCCATGATGAGAACCCGTGCCGCCGTTGCTGTTGAAGCAGGAAAACCGTTGGAAATCATGGAGGTCAACCTTGACGGACCCAAGCGCGGTGAGGTTCTGGTCGAGATCAAAGCCACCGGCCTTTGTCACACGGATGAATTCACGCGCTCGGGTGATGATCCAGAAGGTATATTTCCCGCGATCCTCGGCCATGAGGGTGCGGGCGTTGTTCTTGAGATTGGCGAAGGGGTCACCACGCTGGAAGTTGGCGACCACGTGATCCCGCTCTACACCCCTGAATGTCGCGAGTGCGAGTACTGCCTGTCGGGCAAAACCAACCTGTGCCAGAAAATTCGCGTAACCCAAGGGCGTGGGCAATTACCTGACGGCACGACGCGTTTCTCGATGCTCGATGGTACGCCCATCCACCACTACATGGGCTGCTCCACCTTCGCCAACCATACGGTTGTGCCCGAGATTGCATTGGCCAAGGTCCGCAAGGACGCGCCGTTTGACAAGATTTGCTACATCGGTTGCGGCGTGACCACGGGCATTGGTGCTGTGATCAACACTGCCAAAGTCGAGATTGGTGCGCGCTGTGTTGTATTCGGTCTGGGTGGTATTGGTCTCAACGTGATCCAAGGGCTGCGTATGGCAGGCGCAGACCAGATTGTCGGCGTGGATCTCAACGATGATAAAGAAGAAACTGGCAAATACTTTGGCATGACCGATTTTGTGAACCCGTCCAACGTGGGCGGTGATCTGGTCGAGCATCTGGCCGAACTGACAAAAGGCGGCGCTGATTACACCTTCGACGCCACTGGCAACACCGAAGTCATGCGCACCGCCCTTGAGGCCGCACACAAAGGATGGGGCGAGAGCATCATCATTGGCGTGGCCCCAGCGGGTGCCGAGATTTCCACCCGTCCTTTCCAGTTGGTCACAGGTCGCGTTTGGCGTGGCACAGCCTTTGGCGGGGCTAAGGGGCGCACAGATGTTCCAAAAATCGTTGATTGGTACATGGATGGCAAAATCGAGATCGACCCAATGATCACGCATAAGCTGACGCTGGATCAGATCAACGAAGGTTTTGAGCTGATGCGTGCGGGCAAATCAATCCGCGCCGTTGTGGAATTCTGATGCCAAAGCCTGTTTTCCGCCGGATAGCCGTCCGACTGAGAAACAGGCGGACGGCTATCACCATTTGCTGGGGGATTGGACACGTCGGCCTATGCCGCTGTTTGAGACCCAGCATATTGGCGCGGTGGTCGCGGTTGAGGCTGCAGATGAGGGTGTGCGCGTCCTGTTGTAAGCATTTCATGAGAGTGGCCAGCCGTTATCTAGTGGAGCGAAAGCGAGTATTCCATTGGGCAAAGCTGTGAACTATGACTTTGCATTCCAGCAAATGTATCTTGAAAATTTGGGCAGGATCACTCTGCGTGTGACCCCTAATGATGCGCCTGAAGACGCGGTCGAAGCGCTGATCGAGACTTATCCGGGAATGTGGGGATTGTTTGGCGGCGATATCGTAAACCCTTTGCCAACCGAAGAGAATTTGAGTGCGGTTGAGAGCCCGATTGGTGCGTGCCTCTGCGACGATCACCGACATTTTTTAAAACAGCGCAATGGCGTCAATTGGACCTGGTGGCGCAGCCCCGACTGGAACACCAAAATTCATACTAATCATATGGCGTTTATCACGGCGCTGAATACGGCGCAGGCGGCGTTACCTGACATCGGGCTGTTGCAGGACACCACTGATATCTTTGCGGCAGGTAATGGGAACCCGTACTTGAGCTACCCCGACACTCTCGCAGACATGGGATTTTATGATGCCACGTTCCTGCGGTTTGGCATTCCCGTAGGTGTGGACGCTTGCGGCAATTTGTTTGTGCAAATCCTCGGCGGCGCGCGGCGTGGCGAAGTGGTGTTTCTGGATCATGAATATCACTATGGCATGCTTGATGATGCCGATCCTCCGCAACTGGCCCCCGATATCCGCGAGGGTGCACCAGACAAGCTGCTGCAAGATTTCACAGATGACGAGTTTTGGGAGCATATGATTGCTGTCGACTATGCGATCCTAGCCGCACCAAGCCTTTATGCAATGATCGAGACGCTCACTGCGCACCACACTGCTCTCATGGCTGCCCTCGAGCCTGATTGGCGCAAGGTCTAGCATCTCGTAAAGTCACCATAGCGCCGGACTGTTGTGACGGCGCAGTTATCTGATAGACTGAGCGGAACCCACCGCTTGGAGGTCCTACGTCCAAAATTGCTCTCATTACAGGTGCATCCTCAGGGATTTGTGCTGAATTCGCCCGCTATCATGCACAACGGGGCGGCGATGTCGTTCTCACAGCGCGTTCCGAGGATAAGCTGAATGCGCTCGCAACCGAGATTGAAGCCGAGCATGGAGTAAAGACCCATGTGTTCGCAGTGGATTTGGGCACCGCCGACGGCGCATCTGAGCTGATCCGCCAAGTTTCTGATGCGGGTCTTCAAATTGATATTTTGATCAATAACGCAGGTTTTGGCGGGCAGGGGCGGCACATTGACCGCGATCTCGACGACGAGATGCAGATGATCGACCTCAATGTCAAAGCGCTGGTCGCGTTGAGCCATCATTTTGGCCGTGAGATGTCCAAACGCGCACAGGGCCGTATTCTGAATGTAGGCTCCAGCGCTGGTTTCATGCCCGGTCCGCTACAGGCCGTTTACTTCGTGACCAAGGCATTTGTAAAAAGCTTCTCTGAAGCGCTGGATCATGAACTGAGGCCACAAGGAGTCACGGTCACAGTTCTCGCCCCGGGCTATGTCAAAATGGCCTTTGCTGATCGTGCCAATTTGCATGGCACGCAACTGGTGGCGGGCGGCGGTAAATCGCCCAGGTCAGTGGCAAAATATGGATACGACGCTATGTCGCGCGGTGAACTTGTCGCTGTCAACGAAAAGCAGTTGGACTTCATGGTTGACTGGATCATCCCGCTCTTGCCGCGCCGCGCCGTGCTTAAAATGATCGAGCGGATGCAACGAAAATAAGCGACCCACAAAAGAGGCAATTACGATGAAACTGAATGTGAACGGAAAATCCCATGAGGTTGATGTCGAGGATGACATGCCCTTGCTTTGGGTCCTGCGCGACGAGCTTGGCATCACGGGCGTCAAATACGGCTGTGGTATCGCACAGTGTGGTGCCTGCACGGTGCATGTGGATGGTGTTGCAGTGCGCTCATGCCAGCTGGCTGCGGGAGACGTTGACGGGGACGTGACAACCATTGAGGGGCTTGGCTCTCCCGATGCTTTGCATGCGGTGCAAGAAGCGTGGGTAGAGCATCAGGTCGCACAATGCGGCTACTGCCAGTCGGGTCAGATCATGCAAGCGGCCAGTTTTCTGGATCTCAACGCCGAGCCCACCGATGACCAGATTGACCAAGCGATGAGCGGTAATCTGTGCCGCTGCGGGACCTATCCGCGCATCCGTGCTGCGGTCAAAACTGCGGCAACCAAGCTGCAAGGAGCCTGAACATGGGTCGTCTTAAAACAATTGCGCGTCGTTCCTTTCTCATCGGTTCTGCTGCTATTCTGGGTGGCGTAGCCTTTGGCACCTATCTGGTGAAACGTGACCCCGACAATCCACTGAACGCGACTGCGAATGCAGGCGACGCGGTGTTTAACCCGTGGGTCAAGATCAACGCAGACGGGATTACGCTGATCACCCCGCACACAGATATCGGACAAGGTGCTGCCTCCATGCAGGCGATGCTGATCGCAGAAGAGCTTGATGTGGAGCTAAACCAGATCACCACCACGCCCGGTGTACCTGCGGGCGCGTATTACAACACGGCCCTCGCGGGGGAGACTGTTCCATTCCGGTCCAACGATGACAGTTTTGCCGCTGAAGCGATGCGCAGCACCATGGGTGCGGTGATGAAAGTGCTGGGCGCGCAAGTCACGGGTGGTTCTACGTCCGTGCCGGACAGCTTTGATAAATTGCGCATGGCAGGTGCTGTAGCGCGTGAGACACTCAAAGCTGCTGCTGCCGAAGAGACAGGCTTTGACGTAGGCGAACTTAAGACCGAAGCTGCTGCCGTGATCCTGCCAGACGGAGCAAGAGTTGAGTATACGACACTTGCTGCGCGAGCGGCTGGACTAGAGCCTGTGACCGATGTCGTGCTGCGCGATCCGTCTCAGTGGCGCTTGATCGGCAAACAGGTTGAGCGGTTGGATGTGGTGGCAAAATCCACAGGAACGCAGACCTTTGGCATCGATCTCAAGCTTGATGGAATGGTGCATGCCTCTGTGCGGATGAACCCGCGCAAAGGTGCAGCATTGCAAGGTTTTGATGCGACAGCTGCACAAGGGATGCGGGGTGTCTCACAAATCATCGGACTGCCTTATGGTGTGGCGGTGATTGCTGACAACACATGGCGTGCGTTCCGTGCGCTGGACGAGATCGAATATGATTGGGCACGCGCACCATACCCTGCGGAGCAGGACACACATTGGGCCGAAGTTGCAGCATCCTTTACTGCTGACCGCTTGGACAAGGAGTGGCGTCATGACGGCGACGTGGATGCCGCCCTTGAGGGTGCAGATGTGGTTGAGGCGGAATACCGTGCGCCCTACGTGGCGCATCAGCCGTTGGAGCCATTGAGCGCCATGGCGCTGGTGACAGCTGACCGTGTGGACATTTGGGTCGCACATCAAATACCGGGTTTCGTTGAACAGCGGGTCGCAAAGCGTCTGGGCATGGAAACCGAACAGATCTTCTTGCACAACCAATATGCTGGTGGCAGCTTTGGTCACCGCCTTGAGTTCGACAATGTCGACGTGGTTGTGGACGTGGCGCGCGAAGTCATGGGAACGCCAGTGAAACTCACCTTCAGTCGTGAAGAAGATTTCGCACAGGATTATCCCCGCCAAATTGGTATGGGTCGCGGACGGGGCGCTCATGCGGATGGCAAAGTTACCGTGCTTGATCTCGACATTGCTACAGTTTCCTCGACGCGGTCCCAATCGGGCCGCCTTGGTGCGCCTGTTCCCGGACCAGATACGCAAATCGCTGCGGGGGCATGGAACATCCGCTACGCTGTACCGGACATGCGTGTGCGGGCTTATGCAGTGCCAGAGCTTGCGCCGACATCTTCATGGCGCTCTGTTGGGGCCTCTTCTGCGGGTTTCTTCGCAGAGAGCTTTCTGGATGAGTTGATCCATGCCGCAGGGGCCGACCCGATGGAAGAGCGTCTGCGCCTGACCAATGACCCCGATGCCCGCGCTGTTTTGGAAGCTGTGGCCGAGATGTCCAACTGGGGCAGCCCGCTTGGACCTCGTCAGGGACGCGGCGTGGCACTGGTGACGTCCTTTGGGGTGCCAACGGCAGAAGTTGTGCAAGTCACGGATACGGACGCCGGGATCAAGATTGACCGCGTCTGGATCGCTGCCGAAGTCGGTCGTGTTGTTGATCCAGTCACATTTGAGAATGTGGTTGCGGGTGGTGTGATCTGGGGCTTGGGCCATGCCATGAACTCCGAGATCACCTATTCAGACGGGCGTGCGGAGCAGGATAACTATCATCTTGCCGAAGGCATGCGGATGCACCAATGCCCGATCATCGAAGTACGCGGGTTAGAGAACAATCCCGCAATTCGCGGTGTTGGTGGGCCGCCAGTGCCACCTGCTGCACCTGCTTTGGCCAATGCGATCTTCGCCGTGAGGGGCAAACGCTTGCGTGAGATGCCGTTCTTTCACACAGTAGATTTTGTATGAAACGTCTCGCTATTGCCCTCGCTCTGATCATGCCGACTGGGGCGCAGGTCCAAGAAGCGGGTGCCGCTGCATGGGATCGCATCTATGCCGTGGCATCCCATCCGCGTTGCACGAACTGTCATGTGGGTGAGAGCGGGCGGCCCGCGTGGGGTGACCTCGGCTATGCCAAGGACCGCGTGCACGGTATGAACATCGTCGCGGGCGAAAGCCGCATTGGCGCGGAGAGCATTCCGTGCCGCGTGTGTCATATCAGTGCGGAGGGCGCGAACGATGTGCCTCACGCGGCCCCGCAGATCGACGAAGCGTGGCGCTTGCCGCCCGTTGAATTGGCGTGGCGCGGCAAGTCGAGTGTTGAGGTCTGCAATCAGCTGCGGGACCCTGAGACCAACGACGGCTTTGACATGGCGGAGTTGGCCGAGCATGTGCGCACCAGCGCTTTCGTCAACTATGGCTTTAAGCCTGGTGCAGGGCGCTCCCCCGCGCCAGGCACGGCTGAGGATTTGGCACAGCATCTGGAAGTTTGGGCTGCAGCGGGCGCGCCTTGCGTGGGTGACTAATAACGCTGGTTCAATTCGTCCGCTTCGGGAATTTCACGCTCGCGCTTAGCGATGTAGGCTTGCAATGCCTCATCGACAGAGACCTCGAGCGTGGGCTCCTGATATTCCGACAGCAGCTTCTTCGCTTGGGCAAATGCCCGCGCTGTAATCTCGACCGAGCCTTCGGCGACCCATTGCTCAACGGCATTGTTGTCAAACATCTCTGGCATGAAGAACGCGCTCTGGAAGTTTTCTTGCGTGTGTTGGTGGCCCAGAGAATGGCCGCCCGGTCCTACGTCCAGCACAGCGGCCAATGCCTCTTCAAAATCACCAAAGTTCACACCACCCGCCATGCGGTGCGCCATGGCACATTGCTCTGCGTCCACAATGAACTTTGCGACCGAACAGTGCATGCCGGCCGCATTCCATCCTGCTGCGTGCCAGATATAATTCGGGCCTGCATGCATGACCGAGGATAGGGTGGTGGCGCTCTCATACCCCGCCTGCGCATCGAATGTCTTGGCCCTGCCCAAACTGGCCAAGCTGCGCCACGGGACACCGTAATACCGTGCCATTTGCCCGATCATAAAATTCATCAGGCTGATCTCTGGCGTGCCTGCCATGGGTGCGCCGGATTTCATCGAGACGGTGCTGAGGTAATGGCCATAAATTGCTGGGCATCCACGCCGCACAACTTGGGTATAGGCCAACGCGCTCAGTGCTTCGGCATTGAGCTGTGCGACGGACGCTGCCACCGATGCTGGCGAATTGGCCCCACCCAGCACGAAGGGCGAGGAAAGCACAGGCTGGTTAGTACGGCAAAATGCACGCATCGCGCCCAGCATTGTCTCGTCCCAAACCAGCGGCGAGTTGCCGTTGCAGTTACCCGTGACAACGGCATGATCCTCAAGGAACTCAGATCCAAACAGGATGCGGGACATGTCGATCACGTCCTCGGCGTTTTTGGGGCTGATGGTCATGCCCATAAAGGTTTTGTCGGAGTATTTCATCGAGGAATAGGTGATGCGCAGGTGTCGCTGGCTGATCGCATGATCGTAAGGCTCAACGATGTGATGGGCAGAGCTGTGCATCGCAGGCAGCATATGGCTCAATTTATGAAACATCGCAAGGTCGTCGAGCATCGGGTTGCTGCGCACGTCGTCAAGGTCGCGTAAATAGGGCGCACCCGTCATCGGCACAAACATTGCGCGGTTGCCGCCAAAGGGGATGTTCTTTTCAGGGTCGCGGGCGTGATAGGTGGACTGCTCTGGGATCGTCTTGATCAACTCCCGCACAAGGCCGCGGTCAAGGTATACACGGTCGCCCACCACCTTTGCACCCACACGGCTCCAATCGGCCAGCGCGATGTCATCGCGGAAAACCACGCCGACGTTTTCAAGGATATCCATTGAGGCGGCGTCGATCTTCTCCACTTGACTGCCGCTTAATATCTCGCAGGTGGGGATTTTGTTGTTGATGCCTGACAGCATGGTGAAATCAGGCGCAGCGCTCGGCGGGCGGCGTGGCCCCCGCTGCGGGTTCTGGTTTGAGCGGTCATGGGCGATCCTTTTGTATCATCCAAAACCCTAGCATGATGTGTGCCTGTCCAACTTGTACCCGCGCGCCGCTCTGCAGCGCCCAAGTGCCGCGAATCTCCTTGACGCATGGCCTGCTTCGGCCTCACTTCTTTACAATGGAAATTTTACACATCACCCGCCCCGCGCCGCTTGTCGGTCTTGATGACATTCCGATGCCTTCGGACGATGCGCCCCGCGCGCAGGCTTTGGTCGCGCGCTGTCCCGTGGCAAAGGTAACGCCGCTGGAGAGCGCTGAGGCAATCGCCACACAAGCAGGCGTGCAAGACGTCTGGATCAAGGACGAGCGTGGGCGCATGGGGCTGGGCAGCTTCAAAGCGTTGGGCGCGGCCTATGTTATTGCCTGTGATGCGCAGGACGGTGATGTGAGTGGCCGTACCTATGTGACGGCGAGTGCTGGCAACCATGGCATGTCTGTCGCGGCAGGGGGCAAGGCATTTGGCGCAGCATCGGTTGTCTATATCGCTCAGACAGTCCCAGAAAGTTTTGCCGAACGGCTCGAGGAGCAGGGCGCGAAGGTCGTTCGCGAGGGCGAGACATATGAGGACAGCCTGAAGGCGGCGGAGAAAGCGGCGGATGATCACGGTTGGGACTTGCTCTCGGACGGATCATGGCACGGCTATACAGACAGGCCCCACCGGCTGATGGAAGGTTATACAGTGCTGATGGCAGAGGCGATTGAGCAACTGCCCGACATGCCAACCCATATTTTTCTGCAAGCTGGCGTTGGTGGATTGGCCTGCGCCTGTGCCGTTCTTGCGCGTCAGGTATGGAGCGACGGTCCACGGATCATAGTGGTGGAGCCTGATGTGGCTGCTGCCCTGCACGGCTCCATCCTCGCTGGCAAAGCCGTAGAAAGTAGCGGCCCTATTTCCGATATGGGGCGGTTGGATTGCAAAATGCCATCACTCATTGCACTCAAAGGATTGGCGCGGGATGCGGATGATTTTGCACTGATCTCGGAGGCTGAAGGCCAAGCTGGCGCTGGGCTTGCCATGGTTGCAGGATTTGGCTCGTCCCCTTCGGGGGCCGCAGGAATTGCGGCGCTGATCGCTTTGGATGACGTCCAACGCGAGGCACTCGGCGTCACTGCTGAATCGCGCGTACTCTGCGTGCTCAGCGAAGGCCCCGCCTGATGCAACGCGGCTTTGCGCAAGCAGAGTTTGAGGCTCGCACCCTGAGTGCACAGGCAATGATGCAAGCCGCAAACCTTGATGCGCTGCTCCTCACGACCGAGGCTGGCGTGCGCTATTTCACCGGATTTCTGACGCGGTTCTGGGAAAGCCCCTCGCGCCCCTGGTTTTTGGTGGTGCCGAGTGAGGGCAAACCGATTGCTGTGATCCCCTCCATTGGTGCGGCCCTCATGGGGCAGACTTGGATTGAGGATATCCGCACTTGGCGTGCGCCAAACGTAGCGGATGACGGGGTTAGCCTGCTCACCGAGACGCTCAGCGCTTTTGCGCGCATTGGAACGCCGATGGGTTATGAGAGCCATTTGCGCATGCCATTGACGGATTGGGCGCGGATTCAGTCAGGGCTGAAGGCACCTGTGGGTGATGACAAAGGGATCATGGCACGCTTGCGGTCGGTCAAATCTCTTGCTGAGATCGAAAAGATTGGACATGCTTGCGCCATCGCTGGGCGCGCCTTTGCTCGGGTGCCAGAGATCGCAGGGCAGGGCGTTTCGCTGTCGCGTGTATTCCGTGATTTTCAACGATTGTGTCTGGAGGAGGGGGCGGATTGGGTGCCTTACCTCGCAGGTGGAGCTGCGCAGGGGGGATATGGTGATGTCATTTCACCCGCCAGTGATGCGCCGCTTGAGCAAGGTGATGTGCTAATGCTGGACACAGGACTCGTTTGGGATGGTTACTTTTGTGATTATGACCGCAATTTCACTGTGGGCGCGCCTAGTGCCCAAACCGCCGCAGCACATAGCCGTTTGATTGATGCCGTTGATGCGGCAGTGGAGATTGCGCGGGTCGGTCGCACCGCAGCAGAGCTGTTTCATGCGATGGACGCGATCGTGACGGGCGGGGCTGGCGGTTCTGACGCGGGGCGATTGGGGCATGGATTGGGGATGCAGCTGACCGAAGGGCTATCGCTAATTCCTGCCGACCAGGCGGTACTGGAGGAGGGTATGGTGATTACGCTTGAACCGGGTATTGATGTTGGAGGCGGCAAAATACTGGTTCATGAAGAAGATATCTTGATCACGGATGGAGCGCCGCGCTTCTTGTCACCCCGCGCCGGGCGCGAAATGGTGAGGCTATGACGACCTACACCTATTCTCGTTCGACGGATGGGCCCGCACCGCTCGGTATAATCGTTTTGCAAACAGACGAGACGATTGAGGGTGATTTGAGGCGTATGCTGCCTCTGGATGTGCCGCTGTATGTCAGCCGTGTACCAAGTGCGCCTGAAGTCACGCCTGAGAGCTTGCGCGCCATGTCCTCGCATCTGACAAATGCTGCCAGTCTGCTGCCCCAAGCAATGCCCTATGCCGGGGTCGGCTACGGATGTACTTCTGCCTCGGCGCAAATCGGATCGGATCAGGTGAGTGAACTGATTGGTGCAGGTGTGCAAACAGGCCATGTGACAGACCCTTTGAGCGCATTGACTGCCGCATGCCGTGTGATGAACATCACAAAGCTGGCGTTTTTGTCGCCCTACACAGCGGATGTGTCGGACCGTTTGCGCGCAGCTCTTGCAGCTCATGGCATAGAGACACCTGTCTTTGGCAGCTTTCTTGAGGCGAACGAGGCAAATGTGGTGCGGATCGCCCCACATTCGATCGTCGACGCCGCGTGTGATCTGGTGGCCCAAGGGGGCACGCAGGCGGTATTTTTGTCTTGCACAAACCTGCGTACATTGGATGTGATAGAAGAGATCGAAGGACGGATCGGGATGCCCTGTCTGTCGAGCAATCAGGTCCTTGGTTGGCAGCTTGGCAGACAAACCGAGGGCGCCACGCAGGTGCCCGGAAAGCTGGGTCGCCACACATCCTAGTTCTACTTTAAAATCTGCGCTTTGATGTTACAAATCCTGTGCTCACCGTCTTGACGCTATGACATTGATAGCATACTCACGACGGGAGTGCGGGTGTTGTGTAATGGTTAAGACCTCAGTTTTCCAAACTGAAGATAGGGGTTCGATTCCCCTCACCCGCTCCACTCCTTCCCACATCTTCGAGAGCATGCGACAGAGCAACGCTTGACCCCGCTTGATCGCCGCGCCACTAAGCGCTGCACGATTTAATAAAGGACAGCGCATGGCGGATACTCCCACGCCCCCCCCCTCGGCCACGGAAGAGCGCGCGCGCTCGCGCAAGATTGGTGCCTTGGGCGCATTGCTGCCGTTTCTCAGCCCTTACCGTTTGCTGATGGCTGGAGCGCTTACTGCGCTGGTTGCGACTGCAATGATTTCATTGGCGCTGCCGCTGGCGGTGCGACGTGTGGTAGATACGTTTAATATCGGCGAGGAAGCACTGCTTGATCAGTATTTTATTGCTGCTTTGGTGATTGCGGGCCTGCTCGCCGTTGGGTCTGCTTTGCGCTATGCGTTGGTGACGCGGCTTGGGGAGCGTGTAGTGGCTGATATTCGCAAGGCGACGTTTGACCGTGTGATTTCCATGAGCCCAGTGTTTTATGAACGGATTATGACGGGTGAAGTCCTCAGCCGCATCACAACTGATACAACGCTCATTCTAAGCGTTATTGGCTCGTCCGTTTCCATCGCGCTGCGCAATTTACTGACATTCATCGGTGGACTGATCCTGATGCTGCTCACCTCGGCAAAGCTGGCTGGTATGGTGCTGTTGATTGTCCCCGTTGTGGTGATCCCGATCTTGGTTTTGGGCCGCCGTTTGCGGGTGACCAGCCGCGAAAATCAGGATTGGATTGCGGCCTCTTCTGGCAATGCTTCCGAAAGCCTTACTGCTGTGCAAACAGTGCAGGCATTTACCCACGAAGCTGCGAGTAAGACGCAGTTTGCCGATATGACAGAGCATTCGTTTGATGCCGCGCGCCGCCGCATCCGCACGCGCGCCTACCTCACAACGATTGTGATCTTCCTGGTATTCTCAGGCGTTGTTAGCGTTCTGTGGATCGGTGCGCGCGATGTGCGTGCCGAAGTTATGACTGTGGGCGCGCTGATCCAGTTTTTGATCTACGCCGTGATGGTTGCCGGCTCTGTTGCAGCGCTGTCGGAGATTTGGTCAGAGCTGCAGCGCGCCGCAGGTGCGACTGAGCGTTTGGTTGATCTGCTGGAGATCCAAGACCCCATAAACGATCCCGACACAGCACAAATTCTGGCAGAGCCAGTGCAAGGGCATATCCGTTTCGAGGACGTGAACTTCCGCTACCCTGCGCGGCCAGATACGGCAGCGCTGGACGGTATCACGCTTGAGATCAAGCCAGGTGAGACTGTTGCGTTCGTAGGACCTTCTGGGGCGGGTAAGACGACGATCATCCAGATGATCCTGCGCTTTTATGATCCGCAATCAGGGCGCATTACGTTCGACGGTGTTGATCTGCGCGATCTCCAACGCGATGCCTTCCGCCGCCAGATTGCATTGGTGCCCCAAGACCCTGTTATCTTTGCAGCTTCTGCACGTGAGAATATCCGCTTTGGCAGACCTGAGGCAACAGATGCAGAGATTGAAAGTGCAGCCCGTGCTGCTGCTGCAGATGAGTTCATCACAAAGCTGCCGGAAGGCTATGACAGCTATCTGGGTGAGCGTGGCGTGATGCTGTCTGGTGGTCAAAAGCAACGGATCGCGATTGCGCGTGCCATTCTACGCGCCGCTCCTGTGCTGCTGCTGGATGAAGCGACCAGCGCACTCGATGCCGAGAGTGAACGTGCAGTGCAAGCCGCTGTGGAAGAACTGAGCGCGGACCGCACGACATTAATCGTAGCCCACCGGTTGGCGACAGTGAAAAAGGCAGACCGCATTGTCGTGCTTGAGGCGGGGCGGATTGTAGATACAGGCACCCACGACGATTTGGTGGCAAAAGGCGGGCTTTATGCGCGGCTGGCGCGGCTTCAGTTCACGGATGGCATCGCGGCGGAGTAATTCCCTCTTGCGCTTATGTGCCGCAGGGTGAAGCACTCTGCGCACAAATCAATCCATTCAGGGAGTATTACAATGGGTCTGTGGAGTTTCGTAAAAGGTGCTGGCAAAAAAGTTTTTGGCGGTGATGATGAGGCAGAAGTATCCGGCGCCGCATTGCAGGACGAATTGAAAGAGCTGGGCCTTGATGCCGAAGGTCTGGACATCAAAGTTGACGGTGACAAAGTGACTGTGACTGGCAAAGCGGCCTCACAAGAAATGCGCGAAAAAGTCATTCTGGCCGTGGGCACCGTCGAGGGCGTGGCTGCAGTTGAGGATGATGTGACGGGTGGCAAAGGCGAGCCTACGTTCCACGCAGTCGAGAAGGGTGACACCCTTTGGGCGATCTCTGCAAAGACACTCGGCAATGGTGCACATTACTAGAAAATCTTTGAGGCAAACAAGCCGATGTTGTCACACCCTGACAAAATCTATCCCGGTCAGATGCTGCGCATCCCGACTGTCTAAGATATTTGCTGCACCCTGAGTGATTAATCGGGGTGCAGCCCTTCCGCATTACGCGGATCATCCCCATATCCCCCCTACATGATTGACGTTTGGGCAAGTTCGCCCATAACGCTGCGTCTCAAGTGATGCTTTGCTTGAAATCTTGCGGCAGGCGCGTCATCGTCATGCGACAAATTACGCATGCCGCAAAAAGTGGCAGCACAGGGGAGGAAGACACATGGGATATAACGGAATACCGGATCGGGCGATCATTGAGGCGGAAAGCGCGTGGGAAGACCGCGATCTGCACAAGACGCTTTATAGGATGCTGTCGAGCACGGCATCGAAGTTTCCAAACAACAACGCCATCAGTTATCAGCTTTTGTCAGGGCCTACGGATTTTGCCGAGACACTGACATGGCAGATGTTCCACGATAAATCAGTCCAAGCCGCGAACCTGTTCCGCAGCCTTGGTGTGGGACCAAAAGATGTTGTGGCATACGTTCTGCCAAACACGAACGAGACGGCAATCACCCTTGTCGGCGGGGCCATTGCAGGGATCGTAAACCCGATCAACCCCTTGCTCGATGCAGAGCAGATTGGTGCCATTCTACGTGAGACGAACGCGACTGTTGTTGTGACCCTGCGCCCGTTCCCGAAGACGGATGTAGCGGATAAAGCGGCCAAGGCTGTCTCGCTCGCACCGAACGTCAAAACAGTGCTCGAAGTTGATTTGCACCGCTATCTCACGGGCGTGAAGAAGATCATCGTGCCGCTCATCCGCCCCAGATCGGAAGAGCGTCGTGTAGGGAAAGAGGGTAGATCTCGG
>CAWVZA010000032.1:0-22143 GCA_963934545.1 uncultured Sulfitobacter sp. | reverse complement strand
AATGCCGCTCTGTGAAAACAGCGCGGCATCTTGACGTTTGGGGGATGAAAATATCCTCTCAACATAAATACAAACCATCCCCCCCAAAACTGATAAACCAAACAAAATAGCACGCTCAGAAGCATTCTCATAACGCATACTCTTGACTTCACCGTCATCTCGAGTTGTACCACAAATCAGAGATAACACATCAAACCCCTTCTATTCCTCCCGAAAAGGCACATATTTATGCATCCGTACCGTAGCCAATCATGCGCTGATCTGAATGCAACTAATGTAGGCGACAATGTTCGTCTGTCGGGATGGGTGCATCGTGTTCGGGACCATGGTGGGATCCTGTTCGTCGATCTGCGCGATCACTATGGCATGACCCAGCTAATCTGTGATCCGGACTCTGCGGCTTTCGCTGAAATTGAGAAAGTACGCGCCGAATGGTGTATCCGTATCGATGGGGAAGTAAAGGCCCGCGCTCCTGATTTGGTAAACAAAAAGATTCCAACTGGTGAAATTGAAGTGTTCATACGTGGCATCGAAGTACTTGGGCAGGTTCACGGCGATTTACCACTTCAGGTTTTTGGAGAACAGGAATATCCTGAAGAAACCCGTCTTCGGTATCGCTATCTCGATCTTCGTCGGGAAAAGATGCAGCGTAATATGATACTGCGCTCTGATGTTGTCTCTTCAATCCGTAAGAGAATGTGGGATCGGTCATTTAAAGAATTCCAGACCCCAATTATCACGGCTTCGTCACCTGAGGGTGCGCGTGATTTTTTAGTGCCTTCCCGCCAGCATCCGGGAAAATTTTATGCGCTCCCACAGGCGCCACAGCAATTCAAGCAGCTCTTGATGGTGTCCGGTTTTGACAAGTATTTCCAAATTGCGCCGTGTTTCCGTGACGAAGATCCGCGTGCCGATCGCTCTCCCACTGATTTCTACCAACTTGACCTTGAGATGTCTTTTGTCGAACAGCAGGATGTATTCGATACAATTGAACCTGTCCTGACCGGAATTTTTGAAGAGTTTGGCGGCGGTAAACCTGTCAACCAAGAATGGCCTCAAATTTCATACAAAGACGCAGCTCTTTGGTATGGGTCTGACAAGCCAGATTTGCGCAATCCGATTAAAATGCAGATCGTTTCAGAGCATTTTGAAGGCTCGGATTTTGCCATTTTTGCGAAGCTTCTGGAGCAGGACGGTACACAAATTCGTGCGATCCCTGCGCCTAAGGGGGGCAGCCGCAAGTTTTGTGACCGTATGAACGCGTTTGCGCAAAGAGAAGGCTTGCCTGGCATGGGCTACATTTTCTGGCGCGACCAGGGCGAAGGAATGGAAGCAGCAGGTCCCTTGGCCAAAAATATTGGACCAGAGCGAACAGAAGCCATTCGCCAACAACTTGGCTTGGGTCTCGGCGATGCAGCCTTCTTCCTTGGCGGAAAGCCGAAAGCATTTGAAGCTGTAGCAGGGCGTGCGCGCAATGTAATTGGTGAGGAACTTGGTCTGACGGATTTGAACCGCTTTTCCTTTGCATGGATTGTCGATTTTCCGATCTATGAGCGGGATGAAGAAAGTGGAAAAATCGACTTTGAACACAATCCCTTCTCCATGCCCCAAGGTGGAATGGACGCCTTGAAAGGTGATCCACTTAAAGTGTTGGGATACCAGTATGACTTGGCTTGTAACGGATATGAGTTGGTATCCGGTGCAATCCGTAACCACCGTCCAGAGATTATGTTCAAAGCGTTCGAGATTGCCGGCTATGGCAAGGAAGAAGTCGAGAAGCGTTTCGGAGGGATGGTTAATGCATTCCAGTATGGCGCTCCGCCTCACGGTGGTTGTGCTGCAGGGATTGACCGAATTGTTATGCTTCTCGCTGAGGAGAGCAACATTCGTGAAGTTATCCTATTCCCGATGAACCAACGTGCTGAAGATGTAATGATGAATGCGCCCAATGATCCGATGCCAGACCAGTTGATGGAATTGGGCCTAAGGGTTATTCCGCAGGACTAAATCAGAAAGCGCCCCAGGAACCTGTGGCGCTTTCTTCTTTTAGAATAGTCGTTAGCGATTTTGAGCAAAGCGCGCATCCGTTTCAAGAAAACCACCGAGGTCTTCGCCCATTTGGGTGGTCCCATCGGTGATGTTAATAGTCGCTGCAATACCAAGGCTAACAACTGCGGCTGTCAGGACAATCCAATCAACTGTCACTGCGCCAGTGGTGTCGTGCAGAAATTGACGGATAGGTCTGATCATAAGGGTATCCTTGTTGCTTTGAATGAGGCCAGGATATTGAGCGATTAAGGCCGTAGTACGGGCTGCAGCGGACTAGATGCTGAGCATTTGATACAAGAGGACCTGCCTTCTGCCCTTGGCGTTAACAAGGTTGCGGCCTATCAATCGGGTATGAATACTTTTTCCCATACGGATGCAGCATTGGGTTCAATTGTTGAAAATTGGGCTCCGCCAGTTCTTCCCACTTGGGCGTTGGTTGAGGGCAAGTATGCCCGCCTCGAACGCCTTAGTGCTGTAGGTCATGCTGCATGGCTCTATCGTTCCTTCGCAGAACATGATGCGGTTTGCGACTATATGGCCTACGGCCCTTTTTCATCCGCTTCGCAGTATCATCGTTGGGTCCGCGATCACGCAGCTCTCGACGACACGCATTTCTATGCGATCAAAAATCTAGAGACAGGAAATTGGGAAGGGGTCGCGAGCTATTTGCGTATTTCGCCTGAAGCTGGATCAATTGAAGTAGGGCATATCAACTACAGTCCATCGCTCCAACAAACGCGCGCCGCGACCGAAGCGATGTATCTCATGATGTCGTGGGTATTCGATGCTGGATATCGTCGATATGAATGGAAATGCAACGCTCTGAATCTGAAATCGCGTCGCGCAGCACAGCGTTTGGGATTTAGCTATGAAGGTGTGTTTCGTCAGGCCGCTGTTATAAAAAGCCGCAACTGCGACACCACTTGGTTTGCTGCGATCGATACAGACTGGCCTGCCCTCAAGGAAGCTTATGCTGCGTGGCTGGCCCCTTCAAACTTCGATGTGAGCGGACGCCAACGTGAGAGCCTTGGGGATATGACGCGGCTAGTACGTGTGTCCGAGGATCCGATGCTGTCCGGCGACGGCTAAATAGCTAGTCTTTCAGAAAGGCGCTGTTGAATGAGACCAGCAATCTGCGCCATCTCTGACGTGGTTGCTTCGCCTGATGCGCGTTTGTTGGCCAACGCGCGCGCCGCTGTTTCCAGCCTGTTATCTTCAATAGACCAAGCGACACCTTCGAGAAATTGCGCGATGTAATCCAAAGCATGTTCATTGGGAAGGTTGTCTAGGAGTTCTGCGGCATAGTTAATATCGTCATGATAGGCGATTTCATCAGGCGATACCTGTTCATCGATAACCATGCGGAGCCCAGGGGGCTGCCGGTTTGCAGGAAGGGAAGACAATATCATATGCTGAAAAATAGCCAACGAAGTAATGGGTTTACCCAAGAATCCTTGCGCACCCGAAGCCATCGCTTCGCTCTCAAGCGTGTCATCCCCAGACGTGGCGAGTACAACGCTTTTTTCGACCTCCGCTTCTGCGAGTTCCTTAATCAAATCGGCACCGTTACCATCAGGCAGACCCATGTCCACGACAACGACGGAAGGGCGATAAACTTGCAAGTGACGCCGCGCAGAACGGATACAATCGGTCTGTCTGATACGCGCACCAGAGCGCAAGCACAGCAATCGCATCGCTTCGCAAGCGTAGCGGCTGTCTTCTACCACCAATACTGTGAGGCCCAGCAAAGGACGCGCAGCTGTAGGCGCAGGATAGTTTGCCGCAAATGGGTCATTGGTATCCATCGTGCTCTCCGATTCCATAAAAGTTTCCCTATTCTGACGCAGGCCTCCCTAAGAGAGAGTTAACACGCCGCATTGCACGTCGATCTTTTGCAGCCCATAAACGCGAACAGCCAAAGCTGTGAGGAGAACACCATGATCGGACGTCTAAACCATGTGGCCATCGCTGTGCCCGACCTTGAAGCGGCGGCGAATCAGTACCGCAATGCTTTGGGCGCAAATGTAGGCGCGCCACAGGATGAGCCAGATCATGGCGTAACTGTCATTTTCATTGAACTGCCGAATACCAAGATCGAGTTGCTGTACCCCTTGGGAGAAAACTCACCGATCCAAGGATTTCTTGACAAGAACCCTGCGGGCGGGATTCATCACATTTGCTACGAAGTCGATGATATCATTGTGGTGCGGGATCATCTGATCTCAACTGGAGCACGTGTTTTGGGCGGTGGCGAGCCAAAAATTGGTGCGCATGGCAAGCCTGTGATCTTCTTGCACCCGAAGGATTTTAACGGCGCGCTGGTTGAGTTGGAGCAGGTCTAATGGGTCCCGTCTCTGCCATTGTTCTTTTTGCTATCGTTTGGTTCATGCTGTTCCTGATCATACTGCCCATTCGTGTGCAGACGCAGGGCGACTTGAAAGACATAGTACCGGGTACTCATGCAGGTGCGCCTGAGCATCATCACCTTGGCAAGAAGGCGCTTTGGTGTACTGGGCTGTCGTTCCTGATCTGGGGGGCGTTTGTTGCAATTATCTTGTCTGGTGTAATCAGCGTGGATAATCTGGAGGACTGGTGGGGTCGCGGTGCTCCTGCGACAGAAGTTGGAACAGATGAGTAAACGTCGCAGCGCCCAAGATCGGGATCACAAGATTTAGCAGTGGAATGGACAGCGGCATCGCCATAAGGGTGCCCGCGATCCAAACAGTGAGAAAGTGTTTGCGCCGTAGCTCTTTGGCGCGTTTACGGCCGACGCGGCGCATCGCGGTCAGCATGAAATATTCCCGTCCTAGCAAGAAGCCGTTTACCGTCCAGAAGATGAAGATCGCAATGGGGGCGAAGATAACATAGAGAATCAGCGCGAGAAGGTTCACGATGATGATCACGCCAAGGAATGAGAGCGTGTCGCGCACCGCTTCGCCAACGGGTGTGCGGGGGCTTTGCGGAATGGAAGGGTAATGCACTGCCTCAACCGCGTCTGCCACGTCATCGAGGAATAGTGATGTAATGGCAGACGCGACAGGCACCATGAGGAAGACCGTTAGGATCAGCGACAAGACGACAGCACCCCAGCTAAGGACATTGTCGAGCCATTGGATTTCACCGATGAACGGTAATGTGATGCTATCGCCTGTGAACCATCCCACCAGTGTGGACAGACCCCACGCAAATGCGATGAGGGTCGCTAATGCACCGCCTACACCAAGCATAAGTACGCGGCGAAAACGTGGATCGCCGATTTGGCCCAAGGCGAGGCCGAATGCCCTAAAAACAGTCTCTAGAGCCATGTTGTAATAGTCTCTAAGTCAGGGCGGGGGCGCTCTGGTGGGGCGCTGGATTCTGTTCCGAAATAAATGATGCCTGCAATGCGCTCATGCGGCTCCAAGGCAAAACCCTGCTCCATGAATACTCGATCATGACTAGGCCAGCCGCTGAGCCAGTTTGCCCCCCAGCCAGCGGCAAGTGCTGCGTTGAGCAGCGCAAGGCAGACAGCACCAGCTGAGTAGGTCTGCTCCAGCATGGGGATTTTGTCAGAGAGTTTGTTTACTTCGATCACGGCCACGGCAAGATGACCTTGTTCAAATTGAATACGACCTTTTCTGATCTGATCCGGCTCATATCCAAGTGCTTCGCCCCGTGTCTGTGCAAGTGCTGCCAGCGGTGCCATGGCGGCACACCCGATCACGATAAAGCGCCACGGCTCAAGCTTGCCATGATCGGGTGTGCGCGCAGCGGCGGTGAGTAGCGTCATGAGCATGTCGCGGTCAGGGACGGGTCCTGTCAGCGTCTTTGCAGGGCGCGAGCGGCGAGTGAGTAAAAAATCAAGGGCAGCAGGGTTTGGTGTGGGCATAGATCAGAGTCCTAGCTCTTGGGACATGCCGTCGATCAGCTCTTTATGAAAAGCGGTGATGCGGGCATTAGGTTGGCGCAGGATCATGGCATTTGCCATAGGGTCGGGTGCGGTGGTTTTGCTTCCGCTCAGCTCCTCCATCACAGCGTGGCCACAGAAGGGGACATAGACTTCGGAATAACCACCTTCGTGCACAACGACCAGCTTTCCGTCGCATACCTCGGCTGCAGTTTGTTTGATGCGCGCGGTCATATCGCGGAAGGTTTGAGCGGAGGCGAGCATGGAGCCGAGCGGGTCGGGCATCGCGCAATCGTAACCGCAGGCAACGATGATAATGTCTGGGTTGAACGCTTTGATCTGTGGAATAACGATAGTGTCGAGCGCATGAAGATAGCCGTCATGGCCTAAACCTGGGGGCAGAGGGAGATTGAGGTTAAACCCCTTTCCTGCGCCAGTACCGCGATCATGCAGCGGACCACTTTCCAGCGGATAGTTATTTTCTTGGTGCAGCGAGATCGTCATCACGTCATCACGGTCATAGAAGATTTTTTCAGTACCGTTGCCGTGGTGCACGTCCCAATCAAGGACGACCGCGCGGGCGATGCGCCCCTCGGCGCGGGCGGCCTCAACGGCGATAGCGATGTTTGCGAGAAGGCAAAAACCCATTGGTTGGTCTGCCTCACAATGATGACCCGGAGGACGGGAGAGGGAGTAGGCATTGTCCAACTCTCCGCTCATCACCGCACGTACGGCGGCGGTCGCGAGACCTGCGGAGAGGGTTGCGATTTCATAACCATCTTGGGCAAAGGGAGCGTGATGCCCCAACTGGCCGCCGCCTGTGTCGGAGGCGGCCTTGAACGCGTCGAGATAGGAGGCTGGGTGTACGCGCAGGAGTTCCTCGCGGGTGGCATTCTCCGCGCTGCGCATGTCGAGTTTACTGCTGAGGCCTGTGACATCCATCAGATTTTTGAAACGGCGCTTCGTCTCAGGACTCTCTGGTAGTCCGCCAGCGGCCATCGGTTGTACCAAACCACCCAAAGGCAGCGTCATGGCGTAGTCTCCGCCGCCATGCCAGAAAGTACGTTCGTTCCAGAAAAATCCCGTTGCCATGTTGGCCTCCTATTGTTGCGCAAAGGGTGGCAAAGCGGAGCAGGATTGTCCACGGTTGGCATGATGTTGGCGCTATTTCTTGCGAAAGGCGCGCTCGAGTTCAGAGATTGCGTCGACTTGCGCCGAAGACAGATCGTTTTGAACCAGTGAGCCGAAGAATTCCTGCAGCAGGTCCCATGAGGCGTCGCCATCAATCTTGTAGAGGCGGCGGCCGAGACGTGTGATTGCCTGCTCGGGTCCTTGGCATTGGTTCATCAGCCAACGGCCAAGGATTTGCATCTCGGCCGCTTCATCCTCGGAGCATCCGACGACAGAGCGAAGCTGTTGGCCCATGTGTTCACGTTGGTCCCGCGTGGGTAGGTCGTCCAACTCAATGAACGCTTGTCCGATGGCGCAAATTGCGATGCGCGGATCGTCGATCCCCTCAACGGGATGCGCATTCGTCTGTTTGCGAAAGGCGAGCTTGCGCGGGGTGTTCTTGATCACAGTTGCCGCGTCTTGTGCGGCATGGATCGCATCACGCGGGTTGTTGCGCACCCAGAACCAGATCGCGCCACCAACGGCGCTCAAAATCGGGCATGACAATGACTTTCGCTTGAATACGGGTGCAGTATACAAGGTTGCTGCCCTTAAGGAAGTCTCCTTCCTAGCTGCCAACCATCCCCACAATTTCATATGTCTTTTTGAGAATTGGTGCGGTGATTTCGCGGGCTTGGAGTGCGCCTTTTGCCAGTAACTTGTCGATCTCGGTCACGTCATTCATCAGGCGGGCCATCTCGGTCGAGATAGGGGCGAGTTTCGCCACGGCCAGCTCTGCGAGTACGGGTTTGAACGTACCGAACTGCTGACCACCTACATCGGCCAAGACCTGCTCGACCGTTTGCTCGTTTAGGGCGGCATAGATGTTCACCAGATTGCGCGCTTCGGGGCGATCCTTGAGGCCTTCGATCTCGGAAGGAAGGGCATCTGGGTCAGTCTTCGCTTTGCGAATTTTCTTGGCGATGGTGTCGGCGTCATCAGTCATGTTGATGCGGCTGGCATCTGAGGGATCAGACTTTGACATCTTTTTTGAGCCGTCTCGCAGGGACATCACGCGGGTGGCAGCGCCCTCGATCACAGGCTCGGTCATGGGAAAGAAATGAACGCCGTAGTCGTGGTTGAACTTGGTCGCGATGTCGCGTGTCAGCTCAAGATGCTGTTTCTGGTCCTCGCCGACGGGCACATGGGTCGCGTGGTAGATCAAGATATCTGCGGCCATGAGGGCAGGATAGCCGAACAGGCCCAAGGATGATTGCTCGGCGTTTTTGCCGGCTTTGTCTTTGAATTGCGTCATCCGGCTCATCCAGCCCATGCGTGCAACGCAGTTGAAGATCCACGCAAGTTGCGCGTGCTCTGGCACGGCAGATTGATTGATCAGGATAGATTTTTCAGGGGAGATGCCAGAGGCGATAAAACCTGCTGCAAGCTCGCGCGTGCTGTGGCGCAGCTTGGCAGGGTTCTGCCAAACTGTGATCGCGTGCAGATCGACCATGCAATAGATAGTTTGGAAATCGCCAACGTTCTGCATATCCACAAAGCGTTTGATCGCACCCAGATAATTGCCCAACGTGAGGCCGCCCGATGGCTGAATGCCGGAGAATACGCGGGGGGTGAATGTGGTATCGGTCATGGGACGCTCCCGTTGGGGCTGGATATGCTGTTGCGATGGGCTTACCCATGGCGCAGGTTCCCGTCAACAGACCGAAAGAAGCATATGTCAGACCAAAACGATCCCGATTTCGAGCCGCCGTTCAACAAATTGCATGTTGTGGTGGTGGTCCTGTTCCTGCTGATGGCGGGCGTTGAGGCGGTTTTGTCGCTGGGCGAGGCGGGCCTCGTGGGCGGTCCAAGTGCGATTGGTTGGCGTCTGGCGCTGGTGCGCGACTGGGGTTTTTCAGGTGATTTGTTCGATGCAATGATTGCGCAAAACTATTGGACTGCGCAGCATGTGGCGCGGCTGATCACCTATCCATTTATTCACCTCAGCTTTACGCACGCGTTGCTGGCAATTGTGCTGATGCTGGCGCTGGGAAAGATGGCGGCAGAAGTGATGGGGCAGTTTGCGATGCTGGCGTTGTTCATGCTCTCGGGAATTGGCGGCGCGTTGGCTTATGTGTTGCTGCTCGACGATCCTGTCTGGTTGGTCGGAGCATACCCGTCTGTCTACGGCCTGATCGGCGGCTACAGCTTTTTGATTTGGCGCAGACTTGGGGCAACGGGCGGCCAGCAGATGCAGGCCTTTACCCTCATCGGAATGCTCATGGGGCTACAGCTTGTCTGGAGCCTGATTGGCTCTGTGGGCAATGGATGGGTGGCTGAGCTGTCGGGCTTTGTCTGTGGGTTTCTGCTGTGCTTTATCTGTGCGCCGGGTGAGTGGGCAAAGATACTGGGACGGCTGCGCCAGCGTTAGCCGCCGCGCCGCATGGCTGATTTGAACTCTGACAGTTTGAATGCGCCCAAGAGTTGTCCTGCGCCGAAGTAGACTACGGCACCGATGCTCAGCAGGATCAACAAACCCAATCCGCGCCACCATGGCAGGGCTAGTAGGGTGCCGAGTTGTAGGTTCACGAACCAAAGTACTGCACCCATGACAACAGAGGCGGCGAGGATGCGCCAGATGCGTTTGCGAAAGCGTGCATCGACTCGTGCGGCATCGCCAAACCCGCGTGCGCCGAGGGTCAGTTGTGCGTACATTGCCCAGCCTGCAATTGTGGCGGCGATAGCAGGGGCAAGCCAGCCTGCCCAAGGGGCCAGCCCAATCGCAAGGCCAGCATTCACGATCATGGCAACCACAGCGTAGTAGAATGGCCGTTTTGTATCGCCGCGTGCGAAGTAAAGCGGTTGTATGATTTTTTGCAGGACAAATGCAGGCAGCCCAAGGCCGTAAATCATCACTGCCGTCGCTATCGCGGCACTGTCGTCAGGACCAGAAGCACCACGCTCGAACAATACGGAAATGAGTGTGAGTGGGATCACCATCAACGCGATTGCAGAGGGGATGGTGAGCGCAAGTGAGATTTCGGCAGCACGGCTGAGGGCGGATTTTGCGCCTGAGTCATCGCCAGCTTGGAGGCGGCGTGACAATTCTGGCAGCAGGACGATTCCCACTGCGATGCCGACCACGCCAAGGGGAAGCTGATAGAGCCTGTCAGCAGCGAAAAGCCAGCTCACCGCGTTCTCGTATTGGGAGGCGGCAAGTTGGCCTACCACAAGGTTGATTTGCATAACACCAGAGGCAAGGGCGGCGGGCAGCGCAATCATCACGAGATCGCGCATGTCCTTATTCCAGCGTGGACGTTTGGGGCGCAGGGCAAAACCTGCTTGGGCCGCTGCGCGCCATGTAAGGGCGAGTTGTGCAACCCCTGCAACGGGGATCGCCCAGATGAGCCATTTGATTGCTTGGCTGCCTGTGAGCGCGGCGAGAAGCAGTGCGCCGATTGCAAATATGTTGAGCAAAACGGGAGCAGCGGCAGCCACGGCAAAGCGACCTGTGGCGTTGAGGATGCCAGAGAAAAGCGCAGAGAGTGACATGAACAGGATGTAGGGGAACATGATGCGGCCAAAGCCTACTGTCATGTCAAAACGGCCATCCTCGGAAAAGCCTTCTGCCGTGGCCCAGACCAGCGCGGGCATAAAGATCATGCCAAGGGCGGTCAGGAGTGTGACAATAAAGAATAGCCCCGAGAAGGCGTTTTGCGCAAAGGCGGCGGCGTCCGTGTCGGCCTCCAGGCGTTTGGAAAACATGGGCACGAAGGCCGCGTTAAACGCACCTTCGGCAAAAAAGCGGCGGAACATGTTTGGCAGGCGGAAAGCGGCAACGAATGCATCCATCACGGGGCCAGGTCCGATCAGGCCCAACAGCATGACTTCGCGTACAAAGCCCAAGATGCGGCTCAGCAGGGTCCAGACCCCTACGGTGAAAAAGCCGCTCATCATACGGATGGGTTTCATGGGATATGCCTTTGTTGCGCGTAATGCATGGCGTAGCGATTGGGGGGCTGCGTTGCAAATGTCTTTTGCGGGTGGTTGCGCGCAGCTGCCTTTTTCCCGATGGTGCGTGGGATATGACACCTAAACGCATCTTTCTCACCGGCGCTACTGGCACGGCTGGTCGTGCTACTCTGGCAGCCTTGCAAGAGGCGGGCCACGAGGTTGTGTGCTTCACCCGCGCCGCCACAGATTTAGACGCGGAGGTGCGCGTCGGGGACGCTGGTGATCCCGCATCACTTGCGCAGGAGGGATTGCGTGGTGAGGCGTTTGACGCCGTAGTGTCCTGCATTGCATCTCGGTCGGGCACGCCTCAGGATGCTTGGTTAGTAGATTATGGGACCAATTCGGTCTTGTTAGATGTGGCAAAGACAGCGGGCATCGCGCAATTTATATTGCTTTCCGCCATATGTGTGCAAAAGCCGCTATTGGAGTTCCAGCATGCCAAACTGGCGTTTGAAGCGGAATTGATGGCGTCAGGCCTGACCTACTCCATCGTGCGGCCCACGGCGTTTTTCAAATCCCTCTCGGGTCAGTTGGACCGTGTGCGTGCGGGCAAGCCGTTTCTGGTGTTCGGGGATGGGACGTTGACGGCATGCAAGCCGATTAGTGACCGCGATCTGGGGGGGTTTATCGCAGGTTGTGTGGGCATTCCTGAACGCGCCAATAAGGTGCTGCCCATTGGCGGTCCTGGCCCCGCGATCAAACCGATGGATCAGGCGGAAGCGTTGTCTGCGCTGTTGGGCAAGCCTATGCGCGTGAAGCGAGTGCCTGTAGCTATAATGGATGTCATTCGAGGTGTGCTGCGCATTTTGGGGAAGGTTAGCCCTAAGATGGCGGATAAGGCCGAGCTGGTCGGTATCGGCCGCTATTATGCAACGGAGTCAATGCTGGTCTGGGATGGTATGCGTTATGACGCAAATGCTACGCCAGAGACGGGCGCGGATACATTGTTCGAATTTTACGAGACGTTAATCGCCGAAGAGCGCAGCGCGGCGCTGGGCGATCATTCTGTTTTCTGAGGGGGTGCAATCTGGACCCAGCGTGCAGTGATGGCGAGCGCCGTAATGCAGGCCAGCCCCCCGATTGTATACCAAACTAAGATGCGTTGAAGATCGTCCGCTGGTAGCAGCCCTGCGTCGCTGGCCGTGGTCGCGGCGAGCATGAGAGTGGCGGCAAAGAGGACCTTGCCGCCGAGGCTTTTGAGCGAGAGGTATGTGGCGCGGGTGTTATCCTCCAACAAGGGCTGGATACGCACAATGATGAAGGGGTTTGCGAGCGAGTCTGGCACCATGCGCAAGAGCAGTACACCGATTACAAGCGTTGAGGTGCTGGTGGCGAGCGCACCGATCAGACCAATTTGTAGGCCAAAGGCGCAGAGAAGCAGCAGGGGGAGACCCAGCGTGCGGCGCAAGCGCAGAGCTACCAACGAAGCAAGAACCGAGATCAGCATCATTGCACCGGTCACGGCCCCACTGGCCAGTGGGGCATCGGTGCCGAGGCCCCAACCTTCAAGAGCGGTTAGGATAAAGGGCTGACCAAAAACAAAGGGCAGGTGGCTGAACCCGTACATCAGGACAGAGAGGGCAAAGAGCCATGCGAGAACGGGATGTAGCATGGCTGCTTTGAGCGTCGCAAGCTGGCCGCCGAAAGCCACCAATGCTTTGCGCGGCGGCTCCGACATCATGAGCACCAATAGGGCGGCGATTGCGAATGCGAGCGCGGTGGCAAAGAACGGCAAACTGTCTGACCACATACTCATCGCGCCACCAAGAAGTGCGGAAAGGGCAAAGCCTGCGAGCGAGAAGCGCCATGCGCGGACTTTTTGCTCTTCGACTTCATCTGCGCGGCCAGCGGCCTCCAATGACTCGTAAAGGAGGGAAGAATCTGTGCCTGATTTGAAGGCGGAGCCTGCACCGAGGAGCGCTTGGCCCAGTGCAAAGGGCGCAAAGCTGCCGCCCAAGGCAAGCACAAGGCAAGCACAAGGCAACCTAGCAGTGAGCAGAGCGTCGAGACCAAAAGCGTGAAGCGGCGGCCGATGCGGTCAGAGAAATAGCCCGAAGGTACTTCGAGGACTGTAACGGAGATATCGTAGGCGGAATAGAGGATAATCGCCTCTGCGCCTGATAGGTTGCTCTGGAAATAAACGAACCAGACCGCCTGCCAAAACAGCAGGGAATTGAGAAACTGATACCACGGGATCAGCGCAATGGTGCGTGTTGCACCCATCAGCTGTCTGCGCGGGCCACCCCTTCGAGGATCGCCTCACGCAGCTTCTTTTCAAGCGAGCGTTGTTTGCTCTCGGTATAGTATTTCAGCCCAAACATATCCTTCACATAGAAGGTATCGACCACCTGCTCACCATAAGTTGCGATGACGGCGTTGGCGATATAGACGTTCATGCTGGCCAGTGTGCGTGCCAGATCATAAAGCAATCCGGGACGGTCACGGGTGTCTACTTCGATGATTGTATAAATCTCCGAGCCATCATTGTCGAAGGTGATGGAAGTTGGAACGCGGAAGGCCTTTTCGCGCTTTTTGACCTTGTCGCGGGATTTGAGGGCGTCGCGAGCGATAACCTCACCGCGCAGAGTTTTTTCGATCATCTGGCGCAGGCGGGGCAGTTTGGAAGCCTCATAGGCGTTGCCCTCACTGTCCTGAATCCAGAAAGCATCGGTCACATAGCCGTCTTTTGTAGTGTAGCTGCGTGCATCGACCACGTTTGCTCCGACCAAGGCCAATGCTCCGGTCAGGCGGGTGAAAATGCCGTGGTGGTCAGGCATGACAAAGCAGGCACGGGTTGCATCGCGGTCCTCGTCAGGGTGCAGATCAATCTGAACCACTTCGGGATTAATGTCGCGCAGCAGGTTGGCAAAAACGACATGCGCCGTGACGTGCAGGCCCTGCCAATAAGGATCATAGTGGCGTGCAGTCTCTTCCTTGAGTGCCTTTTTCGGCCAGTCTGGCAGTGCTTCGCGCAGCGTCTTTTTGGCCTCGGTACCTCGGTTTTGTCGGTTGAGGTCTTCGAGGCCTGTTTCCAGCGCCCGCTCTGTTTGACGGTAGAGGGCGCGAATGAGCACGGCCTTCCAGTTGTTCCATGTGTCAGGACCAACGCCGCGAATGTCACAGACGGTGAGCACGCAAAGCAGATCGAGACGTTTCACGGTTTGCACAGCCTTCGCAAAATCGCGCACTGTGCGCGGGTCGGAAATATCACGTTTCTGCGCCATGTCGGACATCAGCAGGTGATAGCGAACCAGCCATTCAACAGTGTCCACTTCGTCCTGCTTGAGGCCTAGACGGGGGGCTACTTTGCGCACTATTTTCGCACCAAGGATGGAATGGTCTTCGGGGCGTCCTTTGCCGATATCATGTAGCAATAGAGCCACATATAGCACCTTGCGGTTCACTCCACGGTTCAGGATCGAGGAAGCGACCGGCAGTTCTTCTTCCAGTTCGTTTTTCTCGATGCGAGCGAGGTTGGCTATGGTCTGGATCGTGTGTTCGTCCACGGTATAGCTGTGGTACATGTTGAACTGCATCATTGCCACGATAGGCTCGAACTCTGGGATGAACGCTGCGAGCATGCCCAGTTCGTTCATGCGGCGCAGGGCGCGCTCGGGGTTGCCGTGTTTGAGCAGCAAATCAAGAAAGATGCGCTGGGCCTCGGGATTTGTGCGCACAGCATCCGTGATCAGGTGCAGGTTTGCTTTGACCGTGCGCATAGCATCGGGGTGGATCAACATGCCTGTGCGCAGGGCTTCTTCGAACAGCCGCAGCATGTTGAGTGGGTTGCTTAGAAAGGCCACCTCATCTTCAATCGCAATTCGATTATGCGTGACCAGATACCCTTCCTTGATCTTTGGCTTGCGACGAAACCAGCGCTCCAAAAGCGGCTCCGATTTTACGTGCATATCCTCAAGCTTGGTCAGGAAGATACGGGTCAGGTCGCCCACGACGGTAGCGTGGCGGAAGTAGGCCTGCATAAAGACTTCAACAGCGCGGCGGCCATCACGGTCCTCATACCCCATAGCTTCGGCCACGCTGACCTGCATGTCAAAGGTGAGTTGCTCGGTGGCGCGCTTGGTCAGAAGGTGCAGGTGGCCACGCACAGCCCAGAGGAAATTTGCAGCCTCTTGAAACGTTTTGTATTCTTCGGCACGAAATACACCCGCAGCTACCAGATCAGCAGAATGTCCAGCACCGTGAATATACTTTGCAATCCAGAATAGGGATTGAAGATCGCGCAGCCCGCCCTTGCCTTCTTTGACGTTGGGCTCGACTACGTAACGCTGGCCTTGCTTCAAATGACGGGTGTCACGTTCTGCCAGCTTGGCCTCAATGAAGCTCTGACCCGACCCTGAGAAGAGGTCCCGCTTAAGCGTTTCGGCAAGCTTCGCGGCGAGATCTGTATCGCCGCAAACATAACGATGCTCCAGCAGGGCGGTCTGGATCGTGTAGTCTTCAGTCGCGAGTTCAACGCAATCCGTGATCGTACGGGTGGCATGGCCGACTTTGAGTTTGAGATCCCACAGAATATAAAGCATCGCCTCGACGATGCTGCTTGCCCAAGGGGTAATTTTCCCGGGGACAAGGAAAAGCAGATCAACATCCGAGAAGGGTGCCATTTCACCGCGACCATATCCGCCGACACCAATCACACTGAGCGCGGCTGCGTTCAGTGGCGTCGGATGCAGGTGCTCGGTGCTCACGGCCAGTGCGGATTTGACCATACCATCGGTAAGGTAGGTGTAGGAGGCTGTCATGGCTGTGGCATCGAACGGGGCAGCAGTGAAAGCGGATGCAATAGCGTGGCGTCCGTCTGCCTGTGCTGTACGCAGAATATTCACGGCTTCTGCCCGCAGATCAGACGGGCTTTCAGCCTGTTTTGCTGCAGTGGCAATAAGGGCGTCAACCGCGGTCTGGTCGTAGATGTCGTTCGGGGACGCACACAGGCGCGGTGCGGAAGCTGCGCCTGTGTGCTGCGATTTGAGTGTGCTCATTGGCGCGCTCAGAAGCCAGCGCCGCCAAATGCTTTTGGTGCGGCTTCAAGCAGGACTACCTGTTTGTTGCGGATCGTAGCAACAGCAAGGCCGCGCTCGTTTGTGCCATCTTTGAGCAAGCGGAAGATGCCATTGGCCCCGCGGAAGCCTGCACCTTGGGTCAGTGCGGCACCGGTCAGTGCGTTCCCCTCTTTGGTTTTCACAAGTGATCCAATGGCAGCAATGCCATCAAATGCCAGCCCTGCAATGTCGAGAGGACGCTCTCCATAAGTTGCTTTGTAACGCGCTGCAAATGCTGCACTTGCGCCCGGATCGGGAAGTGCGAACCAGCCGCCCTGAATACCTGGGATTGCAAGTGTTTGAGCGGGGATGTCCCAGCGTGACAGGCCGACAAACTGCGATGTGTCATTCTTTACACCCGCAGCAGGCAATAGATCACCTAGCAGTGGCAGAGCCGTAGATGCATTGGCCGTAATAAACAATGCATTGGCGCCTGACGCTGCAATCGCAGCTTTCACGCGCGGAACAGCGGCACGAACAGCTTCTTGGCTTAGCGCATATTCTACATCCCCCGCAAGTGTCGCACCATTTGCAGCAATCGCACGCTGAATTGCGTTGCGACCAAGTTGGCCGCCGATGTTGTTGGTATGAAGGACAACAATTTTATTTTTGCCAGCACGCTTTGCATACCGGACCAAGCGCTGGGCTGTGGTGTCAAATGTTGGCCCAAGGACAAAGACGTTGCCGCCTGCGATGGTTGTATTGTTCGAGAAGGACAGGACATTCACGCCAGATTCGGCAACTGCAACACCCGCAGCATTTGCCGCTTCGCCGTAGACAGGGCCAAGAATGATTCTGGCGCCTTCGGTCACGGCTTGGGAAGCGGCGGTGGCTGCGGTTGATGTTTTTCCTGCTGTGTCATAGACGCGCAAACTGATGTTCACACCTTCAAGGTCGCGGATCGCAAGGCGCGCAGCGTTCTCAAGATTTTTGGCGAGCAGATTGTCGGATGCGCTGCCACCCCGCGGCACCAAAAGCGCAACTGGGATAGGCGCGTTCGAGTCGATTTTCGGACCACTTGAGGACAGCCCACCCAACATCGATGGATCACAAGCTGACAGCATCATAGCAAACAGTGGCAGCATTAATTTTTGGATCGGCTTTCGGATGGTGCGCATAATGGCAAACATGGTAACGGTACTCCCCAGTCAAAGGCGCGGGCATCAACCCGCGCTGTAATTCCGGCAATCATATCGTGTCCAAGGGGCGGGTCCAGCGTTGAATATTAATAAGCAAAAACTAGCGCCGGGAATCACCTTTGTCGGTGTGCCTATAGGGGCCGCACGCGACATCACATTGCGTGCGTTGGACGTCTTAGCGAGTGCGGATATGCTCGTTGCGGAAGACACACGAAGCCTGCTTAAGCTAATGGATATACATGGAATTCCGCTGGATGGGCGCAAGATATCTGCACTGCATGATCACTCTAATGCCAGCGCGGTCGAGCGCCTGATCAAAGCCGCGCAAGGGGGAAAATCCATCGCTTATGCCTCTGAGGCAGGTATGCCACTGATTGCAGATCCAGGGTTTGAACTGTCGCGGGCGGCAGTAGCGGAAGGAGTGCCTGTCACCTGTGCGCCGGGGCCTTCAGCAGTGCTGACGGCCCTTGCTTTGGGTGGTTTGCCCACCGATGCATTCTATTTTGCGGGGTTTCTACCAAGTACAAAGGCGGCGCGGCTTAGCGCGCTAGAAGGTCTTCGCGATATACGGGCCACTTTGGTGTTCTACGAATCGCCAAGACGTGTCGGAGTGATGTTGCGGGATGCTCAAACTGCGCTTGGTGGCGCAAGGCCTGCTGCGATTTGTCGAGAACTGACAAAGAAATTCGAAGAAATCAGACGCGGAACGGTTGCTGAGCTGGCTGAACATTATGCAACCACGACAACCAAGGGCGAAGTTGTGGTGCTGGTAGATCGAGGTGATTTAGAGACAATTAACTCTGATGATCTAGACGTGGTATTGAAAGCTGCTCTGGAAGAGTTCTCGATGCGCGACGCGGTAGATATGGTGGCCAAGGCCAATGCATTGCCACGACGACAGGTTTACCAAGCAGCTTTGGAGCTTAACTCGCAAAAAGGCTGACTAGAATGATCAATGCTTCGGAACGCAGGAAAGCTCATCGAGGCAGCATGTCATATCACGCTGGATTGGCTGCAGAGGGCCGAATCGCGCAAGATTACGAACGTCGCGGAAATGCTGTCGCGCAGCAGCACTGGCGAGGAAAGTCTGGTGAAATCGATTTGATCGTACGGGATGGTGAAGGCTCTATTTTTATCGAAGTGAAGCAAAGTCGGAATTTCGAAAGAGCTGCTCTTGCGCTTGGTGTGGATCAGATGCGCCGTCTTTATCGCTCCGCAGAAGAGTTCCTAGGCACACAGCCACGTGGCAACCTAACCGATTTGCGATTTGATGTAGCTTTGGTAAACGGTTTTGGTGAAATTCAAATTTTAGAAAATGCTTTCAGTCACTGCTGAGCATTGCGCAGCGTCGCTTGCTTTGTCATCAAGATGACAACAGCAAGGACACCGTTATGAAAATCGCATTCCAAATGGACCCTATCGGGGCCGTCGATATCAACGCCGACAGCAGCTTCCGCCTCGCCGAAGAAGCGCAAGCACGGGGACATTCCCTGTTCTTCTACACGCCGGACCATCTGTCCTATCAAGAGGGCCGGATTACAGCACGTGGTCAGGACATGACTGTGCAACGTGTCGCAGGGGATCCTGCGGTCTTGGGGGAGGTGCGCGAAGTGGAGCTCAGCACATTCGATGTTGTCTGGCTTCGCCAAGACCCGCCGTTTGATATGCACTACATTACATCAACACACCTGCTTGACCGGATTGCAGATACGACTTTGGTGGTGAATGACCCGTTCTGGGTGCGTAATTTTCCTGAAAAATTACTAGTGCTCGATTACCCTGACCTCACTCCACCAACGACCATTGCGCATGATCTGGAAACGATCAAAGCGTTCAAGGAAAAGCACGGGGGCGTGATCCTCAAACCGCTTTATGGCAATGGTGGCGCGGGGGTTTTCAAACTCACCCGTGAGGATCGCAATCTGAGCTCGCTGCATGAACTTTTCACCAGTTTTTCACGCGAGCCGCTGATCGTCCAAAAATTTCTGCCTGATGTGTCCAAGGGGGACAAGCGGGTGATCTTGGTAGACGGTGAGCCTGTTGGCGCGATCAACCGTGTCCCTGCTGAAGGTGAGACACGTTCAAACATGCATGTGGGTGGGCGACCTGAGAAGGTTGGTCTGACAGACCGTGACTATGAGATTTGCGCCCGTATCGGTGGGGTGCTCAAGGAAAAGGGGCAGGTCTTTGTTGGGATCGATGTGATTGGCGACTATTTGACTGAGATCAACGTAACATCGCCGACAGGTATTCAGGAGTTGGAGCGGTTTGACGGAGTCAATATTGCAGGAAAAATCTGGGATGTGATCGAAGCGAAACGCACGTGAGTTGGTTGCGCCGTCCGCTAAACCTGTGGCTGCGAACAGTTGAAAAACGGCGCATGCGAAAAGGAAGCGTCACGGCGCTGCGCCGTGCGCTAGAAGTTCAGTCACGACTATTGTTTTATGGGCCGTGGGGTACGCGGAAAAGTTGGACTGAGCATGGTGGTGTTCGTTGCTTGACGCTTGCGCCGCGCGCAACCGTTACAGGCCGCGTTTTACTGTACATTCACGGCGGCGGTTTTGTCTTTGGCAGTCCTGATACGCATAGCGCGATGGTCGCAAATCTAGCTGGTCGCATTGGGGCACGTGCTGTGATGCCGCAATATCGCCTCGCGCCGGAACATTTATTTCCTGCTGCACCAGATGATGTGCGCCGTGTTTGGGATGCCATCCTTGAGAGTGGTGTCGCGTCGCATGATGTCGTTGTGGGCGGCGATAGCGCAGGCGGAGCGCTCGCTTTTGGTCTGCTTGCATCACTTTGTGCTGAGAGCGTAGCGTTACCGGGCGCGCTTTTTTCGTTCTCGCCACTGACCGATCTTACTTACAGTGGTGAGAGCTTTACGACCAACGCAGAGGCCGAAGCCGTTTTGGCAGCTGAGCGTGGTGCCGAGATGGTTGATATGTATTTGAATGGACGCACTGGGAGTGATCCCGCAGTCAGTCCGCTTTATGCGAGTTTTGAAGGTGCGCCCCCTGTTTGGGTGACGGTTGGGGATACTGAAATTCTGCTAGACGATTCCCGCAGTATCGTCGCAAAGCTGGAGGCGCAGGGCGTCGATACTACTCTCGTAATCGAGCATGACCTGCCACATGTTTGGCCGATTTTTCACAATGTTCTGCCTGAAGCGCGCCAAACGCTGGATGCTGTGGCCGAGTGGATCAAGCAACGGCAGAAGTGGGAAGCCTAAAGCTCACGGCTTCGGCAATATGAGGTTTGCGAACTCCGTCTGATCCGTCCAGATCAGCAATGGCGCGTGCGACCCGCAAAACACGGTGATAGCCCCGCGCAGACAAGCCAAACCTGTCTGCGGCGCGCATTAGCAGATCACGGGCCTCAGCGTCTGTGGCAGTCACTTCGGTGAGGACCTCTCCTTCGGCATCGGCATTGCAGCGCATGTTCGGGTGTGAGGCATCTCGTAAAAGTTGTATGTTCCGCGCTTGGACCACGCGGGATGCAACATCTGCGGAACTGTCTCCTGAGCTTGGTAAATCAAGGTCTGTATAAGCGATGGGTGGCACGTCAACGCGTAAATCAAAACGATCCATGAGCGGTCCAGAGATGCGGCTCATGTAGTATTCATCACATTGCGGAACCCGAGAACAGGCGCGAGCAGGATCGGGCAGGTATCCGCATTTGCATGGATTGGCGGCTGCGACCAACATGAAGCGACAGGGGTATTTGACATGGGCATTGGCACGGCTGATCATAACTTCGCCTGTCTCGATCGGTTGGCGCAGGGTTTCCAGCACGTTGCGGGCGAATTCTGGAAACTCATCCATGAACAGAACGCCATTGTGAGCTAGGCTCACTTCACCGGGTTTGGCATTGCGTCCGCCGCCAATAACCGCAGCCATGGATGCGGTATGATGCGGATCACGAAAGGGACATGCGCGTGATATGCCACCCTCATCCAGCAGACCTGCGAGCGAGTGGATCATGGAGGTATCGAGTGCTTCGGTCGGGGAGAGCGGCGGCAGGATACTGGGCAGACGTGCGGCCAGCATGGATTTACCTGAGCCGGGGGTGCCAACCATCATCAAGTGGTGCCTGCCCGCAGCGGCGATTTCCAAGGCGCGTTTGGCGCGTTCCTGACCTTTGACTTCTATCACAGTCCGCTTTTCTATGAACGCGGGTGGTGTCCGGGATACTAGGAGTTTTGAGATGACTTCATTTGCAGGCGGTACGGAGGTGGACGCTGAAGTAATTTACCGAGCCGCACGTTCTGCGCTTGTACGATGCCGACAGGGTCAAGATGGGCGATATGATGTTAGGGCAGAACAATTCCAGACACGGCGCGACCTAGAACTTGTGTTTGATCCTGACGCCACAGCCTCTACATACGGCTCTCTGACGGACCTCATGGGTGGTACTAGGGCGTAGCCCGTCGAGATTCGCTCTCTGTGTCATTGCTAGTCGTTAGCATTAAGTCAGCAATCTTATAGCTGAACTCATGACCGCAAGCACTGCACGTGAGGTCCATGCGTTTATCAGATACAGCCGATAGCTTTGTGTTCATGTTGTAAGCCTTAGGACGTCAGTATGACGTATGCCTTCGCCAGCACGACAAAGGCTATGACTGCGATAAATACTTTTTTGATTGTCATGGCGTTGTTGTCCCTTGGGTGCGAGAGTTGGATACAACAATAACGACAAGAGCCAACGGGGGTAAAGACTGGAGCGATCAGAGGGAGGCAAATCAAAGTAAATCATGATCGTGGGTGTAAACACGCAAACCAGCCCAATCCAATTCATCTGCGTATTTTCTGGAGGGTCCCAAGGTTATGAACCCATCAGTGTCATCATCAACTAACCCTTACACTTGTTGCTCGGGCAGTTTTGTTTCATC
>CAWVZA010000031.1:0-22356 GCA_963934545.1 uncultured Sulfitobacter sp. | reverse complement strand
GCCATCAGACGATGTGCCGACTGCGCCTGTGTCTGTTGCCGTGGCATTGGCCGAGAAGATCGACAAGCTGACAGGCTTTTGGGCGATTGATGAGAAGCCTACGGGGAGCAAAGACCCGTTTGCGCTGCGGCGTGCTGCGCTTGGGGTTATTCGGACGTTGGTTGAGAATGATCTGTCCGTTGAGCTCTTGCCGTTTTCTTCTAAGGGCTTTGGCGCACACGGTATCCAGCTGGCGGATCCTACAGATGAAGATGATTACGCAAATTTGGACAAGCCGCTAAATTTGCTCTCCTTCCTCCACGACCGTCTCAAAGTCTATCTCAAAGACCAAGGCATCCGTCATGACATCATCGACGCCTGCATCGCGATGGACGGCAATGATGATCTGACGCTTCTGGTGAAGCGGGCGCGGGCTTTGAGCGATACACTCAAGACCGAGGACGGAGCAAACCTGCTGCAAGCGTTCAAGCGGGCGAATAATATTCTGTCTCAGGCCGAGGCGGGGACCAACCTTGAGTATTCCCATGGCGGTGATGTGAAATTTGCCGAGACGGACGAGGAACGTGCGCTGTTTGCAGCTCTGGATCAGGCGGACAGTGTGATTGCCCCTGCGATGAAGGCACAGGATTTCTCGACGGCGATGTCGGCGCTGGCCTCTTTGCGCCCCACGCTGGATGCGTTTTTCGAGGCGGTGCAGATCAACACGGACAATGACGTGGTGCGCCGCAACCGCTTGAACCTGCTGGGCCGCATCCGCACGATCTGTGCCTCCATCGCGGACCTGACAAAGATCGACGGCTAGACCTGTCTAAATAATCCTACGGCGCAGTGTGTGATCAAAAGCTTGCTCTGTGCCGTAGACCCCCTATGCTGCATCTGAAACCAAAGGATGCCGCAGTGCAGAATAACCCCGATACCACGCTGATCACCCAAACCGCGCCTGTGAAAAACAACACGCATGGTGGGCGGGCGAAGTGTTTGCAGCGTTTGGTGCGTTTGGACCTGCCTGTGCCGCGCACGTTGGCGCTGTCGTTCAAGACGGTTGAGGATATTGCGGCGGGCGGGTTGCCTGATGTCAGCAAGATTGTTGAGCAATTTTCAATGAATGCGCTGCTTTGTGTGCGCCCATCAAGCCAAGACCCCGATTGGGGCGGTCCGGGTGCGGTGCTCAACATCGGGATGAACGATGCGCGGTTCGAGAGCTATCGCCAAATGATGGGCGAGGACGCAGCGGCGGCCCTCTACTCAAGATTTATCCAGTCTTATGCGATCAACGTAGAGCGTTTGGACCCTGATATGTTTGACCATATCGACGGGGAAGGCCGTGCCGCGCTGGACGAGACGATTCTGGCCTATGAAGAGGAAGCAGACGAGAAATTCCCGCAATCGCGGCGTATCCAGCTGGCGGCGGTTCTGCGCTCCATGGCGCGGGCGTGGAACGGGACCTCGGCGCGATTGCTGCGACAGGCCAAAGGGGCGCCTGCGGATGCGGGTCTTGGGCTGGTCGTGCAAGAGATGATCTTTGGTCTGGGCCAAGGGCAATGCGGCTCTGGCGTGTTGCAACTGGTTGATAGCGACACTGGCGAGCCGCAAGTAACGGGGCGCTATTTGAGCCAAAGTCAGGGACGTGACGCGCTGGAAGGCGATAGTGCATCGCTGTATCTGACGCGCGATCCGCGGGGGCGCTCGCTTGAAGAAGAGCTGCCAGAGGCGTTCGAGACGCTCAAGACCTATGCCAGTCTTATGCGAACGCGGCTTCGGGAAGAAATGCAGGTGGAATTCGCGATTGACGAAGGCGTTGTGCATATTCTTGATGGTGTGCGCGTTTCGCGTTCCTCACGCGCAGCGGTGCGGATTGCCGTAACATTGGCCGAAGACGGAGTGATCAGCCGTGAAGAGGCGTTGATGCGGGTGCAGCCGCGCTTGCTGACCGAATTGTTGCACCGCCAGATCGATCCGTCGGTGCGCCGTGATGTGGTGGGTATGGGGATTGCTGCCAGTCCGGGTGCGGCGACAGGAAAGCTGGTGTTTGACAGTGCCGAAGCGCAAGCGAGTGCGTCGCGGGGCGAGCCCTGTATTCTGGTGCGCCGTGAGACGTCGAGCGAGGATGTGCGCGGCATGCATGCGGCCAATGCGGTCCTGACGGAGCGTGGCGGAATCACCAGCCATGCCGCCGTGATCGGTCGCGGAATTGGCCTGCCGTGTGTGGTGGGTGCATCGAGCATGGTGTTTAACCAACGCGATAAGACGATCACTGCCAAAGATGGGCGTGTGTTTGGTGCGGGCGACGAGATGACTGTCGATGGCTCAACGGGCCAGATCCTTGCAGGAGCTGCGGCCATGCGAGAGGCGGCATTGGACGAGTATTTTCAGACGCTTATGGCGTGGGCGACGGACAGCGCAGATATCATGGTGCGCGCCAATGCTGACACGCCTCAAGATGCGCAGACGGCGCGGAACTTTAATGCCGAGGGTATCGGGCTATGCCGCACAGAGCATATGTTCTTTGACCGTGGTCGCCTGACGGTGATGCGTGAGATGATCTTTGCCGACACCTCTGATGGGCGTCGCGCAGTGCTTGAGCGGTTGCTGCCCATGCAGCGCGACGACTTCACCCAGTTGTTCCGCATCATGCAGGGCAGGCCTGTGTGCATCCGTCTGTTCGATCCGCCCTTGCACGAATTTTTGCCGATGGATGCCAGTGGCCAGCGTGAGTTGGCTGAGGCGCTGGACCTACCGCGCTCGGATGTGACGCGGCGGATTGAGGCGATGCGCGAATACAATCCCATGCTCGGTCTGCGCGGCGTGCGCCTCGGGATTACTGTGCCTGAAATCTACGAAATGCAGGCGCGCGCAATTTTTGAGGCGATTGTGGATGTGGGTGCCAGCGGCGAAGCTGTCTCAGCCGAGATCATGATCCCACTTGTTTCCGCGCGGCGTGAAGTCGAGATTGTGAAAGCGTCGATTGATGCAGTTGCCCATGCGGTGCGCCAAGAGCGCGGCGTTGATTTCGAGTACCGCCTTGGGGTAATGGTGGAGACGCCGCGTGCTGCTTTGCGAGCGGGCGAGATTGCACCCCAGTGCGAGTTCCTCAGCTTTGGTACAAACGATCTGACACAGATGACATATGGTCTGTCTCGCGATGATGCGGGGCGGTTTATGTCCGATTATGTGCAACAGGGTGTCTTCGATGAAGACCCGTTTCACACCCTTGATCATGACGGCGTGGGTGAGTTGCTTACACTTGGAGCGGAGCGCGGGCGGGCCACCCAACCGGGCATCACATTGTCGGTCTGTGGGGAGCATGGTGGTAACCCCGAATCGATAGCCTTCTGCCGTGCGGCGGGTTTTGACTATGTTTCCTGCTCTCCTTTTCGGGTGCCTGTGGCACGATTGGCGGCGGCGCAGTTGGCGATTTCTGATAAATTACAGGGGGATATGATTTTTGGGGTTGAAAAGTAGGCGAGAGCTTGCCCATCTCTGGCATCTGCACTGTTGGTTGAAATCAATCCAGCTAGGCGGTGCAACGGAAAAACGATGCCGGAGAAATGGTGATGCGGTCTGTAAAATTGATGTCTAGCTTGGTGGTGGTCGCTGCGATTGCTTTCGCTCCTACGGGCGTTGTTGCCAATACAATGGCGAAAAACCTCGCTAAGATTGAGGCGCGCGGACTGGCCTCTGTCTCTCAAGACCGGATGAAGATTCTGTCCAAACCTCCTGTGGTGGTCGTGCCTGTTTCGACATCATCGTCCACCAACAGCAGCGTTGCAACCAGTGCTGTGTTCACCCGTGCTTGGTTGGCGAGCCAACCCAAGGCAAAGGGATCGTCGGAGTTCAAATGTCTCGCCGAGGCGCTCTACTTTGAGGCGCGTGGCGAAACGGTCAAAGGCCAGTTTGCGGTCGCCGAAGTGATTCGCAACCGCGTCAAATCAAGCCGCTTTCCCAATAGCTATTGCGCTGTGATCAATCAGGGCACAGGTAAAAAGCACCGCTGCCAATTCAGCTATACGTGCGACGGCAAGCCCGAAATTGTGTCTGAACCTGCCGCTTATACGCGGGTTGCAAAAGTTGCTCGGGCGACCATTGATGGAAAGTCGCCTAACATCACCAAGGGTGCAACTTTCTATCATACGACTGCCGTGCGCCCCAGCTGGTCGCGTAAATTTACAAATACAGCACGTTTTGGTGTGCATCTGTTCTACAGCCGTGGCGCACGCACGGCCAGCAACTGACGCAAAGCAGGCAATTTAGGGCGCTTGTTGCACTCGACGCAGACGCGGGTGCGGTATAAACGCAGGCGAAACCGATTGCCGGAGCCTGCACCATGTCGTTGTCATCATCGTCCGAGACCCGTCTTGCCTTTGCCCATCCGTCAGAGCGGTCGGCAGCGACTGCCACCACTGACGCGCTCGACCGGATATCTGTCCGCGATCACATCGTCGAGGTGGAGATCGGTGCATTCCAAGCCGAGCGCGGCGTTACCCAGCGCATTTGTTTTAATGTCGTCGTTGAAGTTCAGCCGCTGAGCGGTCCGATTGACGATGATGTGGACCGAATCCTGTCTTACGACCGTGTGACGGAAGCTATTCAAGGCGCATTGGCTGTTGAACGACTGGCACTGTTAGAGACATTGGCGGACCGCGTGGCAGAGCGTATTTTGCTGGAGCCGCAGGCGATGCGGGTATTCGTAAGGATAGAAAAGCTTGACCGTGGGCCGGGTGCCTTGGGCGTCGAGATTGTGCGCGCACGCGATGGAGCGCCGCCGCCTGAAGTGGCACCTGAGGCCACAGACCCGCCCGAATTGGTGTTTCTGAGCAATCAGGCGATTGGCTCGGAGCATTTGAAAGGGTGGCTGGACCAATTGCACGCACAGGGTCTGCCTTTGGTGCTGTGTGTTGGGGCATCGGATGTGCCTGCACCACAAGTGCCGCATAAAATGGCGCAGCGGCGCATTGCTTTACTTGCGATAGAGCAGAACGCATGGGTGCTGGCCGCTCGTGATGATCGCTGTGTCGTGGTCGAGACACGTACCGAGCTTGATTGGGCGATGAAGAATGGCCAGACCTGTGTGTGGGCACCGTCCAAGATTGTACTTGATAGCGTTGATACGCCTTCAGCGCAGCCGCGCGATGCGGTTGCTTTGGCTGCATGGTTTGCATCAACATTTGAAGCCCGCGAAATGCTCGTAATCGGTGCAGATCTACCTGCCGAGGCATCTGTTCCTTTGCGTGCCGTCTCTGCCAATAACGCTACACTTTAGGATGACGCGCAGATACTTCCGCCCAATTGTGCAATGTGATGTGGCAGGGCCACGTGATGCGCATACCCTTGCAGGGGGCTGGAGTTGGTTTTCGCATATGGAAGTTTTAGGGCGCGGGATGGCGCCTGAAGTGATCGAGGCGGATAAGGTGCCGGCAGAGGCGCTTGGGCCGCTCGTTGCCGAGCGTGCAAAGCCGAACGCGGCACCACGCGTCATGGGCATTGTGAACACCACACCTGACAGTTTCTCTGACGGAGGCCTGCATGCGGCGGCGGCCGATGCCATTGCAGGTGGTTTGCGGATGGCGGCGGCGGGCGCAGATATCCTCGACATCGGAGGCGAGAGCACACGACCCGGTGCAAAGACAGTCTCAGTGGATGAAGAGATTGCCCGTGTTGTGCCTGTGATACAGGGATTGCGCGACCAAGGTTTCGCGGGAACTATCTCCGTGGATACGCGCAAAGCTGGCGTGGCGCGGGACGCGCTGACAGCGGGAGCAGACCTGATCAATGATGTGTCCGGCTTCACGTATGATCCTGATTTAGCTGGCGTTGCTGCGGGTGCAGATGTCCCTGTGTGTGTGATGCACGGGCCTGTTGATCCTGCGATCATGCACCTTGATCCACGATATGATGATGTGCTGCTCGACGTTTATGATTTTTTGGAAGCGCGGATAGCGGCGCTTGAGGCGCAAGGGATTGCGCGAGGACATATTATTGCTGATCCCGGTATCGGCTTTGGCAAAACGCTGGAGCATAATCTAGCGCTTTTGGCGCGGTTGAGCCTGTTTCAGAGTTTGGGAGTGCCAATTTTGCTGGGAGCATCGCGCAAACGGTTTGTTGGAACCATCGGGAATGTACCGCAGGCCGGTGACAGAATGGCTGGTTCGATTGCAGTAGCGCTTGCAGGGATTGTGCAGGGGGTGCAGATTGTACGGGTGCATGATGTAGCCGAGACATTGCAGGCCATCGCAGTTTGGCGCGCGAGCGTGACGGGGGTTTATAATGACTAAATTGTTTGGAACGGATGGTGTTCGCGGCAGAGCGAATATCCATCCGATGACGGCTGAAATGGCTTTGCGCATTGGTGCAGCGGTGGGGCGGTATTTTCGCCGTGAGGGAATGTCCTCGGCGCACCGTGTGGTGATTGGCAAGGATACGCGGCTCTCAGGCTATATGTTCGAGAATGCTCTGACGGCGGGGCTGACATCTACGGGGATGAATGTGCTGTTGCTGGGACCAGTGCCAACTCCTGCGGTGGGACTGCTCACGCGGTCGATGCGGGCGGATCTGGGGGTGATGATTTCTGCTAGCCACAATCCTGCCCAAGACAACGGGATCAAGTTTTTCGGCCCTGACGGATTTAAGCTGTCGGATGCCGTTGAGGCAGAGATTGAAGCGCTGGTGGCGGCGGGCGTGGAGCCTACAGAAGCGTCTGATATTGGCCGTGCCAAGCGGATCGACGACAGCCGCTTTCGCTATATCGAACGGGTAAAGAGCAGCTTTCCACGCCAAATGCGTTTGGACGGTTTGAAAGTTGTGATCGATTGCGCCAATGGTGCGGCGCACCACGTGGCCCCGATGACCTTGTGGGAATTGGGCGCAACAGTGATCCCTTTGGGCGTGTCGCCGAATGGGCACAACATCAATGACAATTGCGGCTCAACCTATCCTGCCACAGCAGCAGGGACTGTGGTGGCTCATGGAGCCGACGTGGGCATCTGCCTTGATGGAGATGCGGACCGTGTGATCTTAATCGACGAGAAAGGGCAGGTCGGGGATGGCGACCAGTTCATGGCGCTGATGGCGTCACGTTGGAAAGTGGAAGAGCGGCTGAAAGGTAATGCTCTTGTGGCGACAGTGATGAGCAACTTTGGGCTTGAGCATTTCCTCAAGGATCGCGGCGTCACGCTGGAGCGGACAAATGTTGGTGACCGTTACGTTGTGGAACGGATGCGCGAGGGTGGCTTTAACCTTGGCGGTGAGCAGTCTGGTCATATCGTGATGACAGATTATGCGACTACGGGTGACGGCCTCATGGCGGGGATGCAATTTTTGGCTGAGATGTTACGCACGCAAAAGCCAGCGTCCGAGTTGATGCACCAATTTGAAGCAGTGCCGCAGCTATTGGAGAATGTCCGCTTTGAGGCAGGACAGGTGCCTTTGGAAGATGCGCAGGTGCAGGCTGCGATTGCACAGGCAGAGAGCGATTTGTCAGGCGCTGGGCGTCTGCTCATCCGCAAGTCAGGGACCGAGCCGCTGGTGCGGGTTATGGCCGAGCATGAAGATGCAGCGCTTATGGAGCGCGCCGTGCAGTCCGTTGTTTCGGCTGTCGAGGATGCAGTAAAGGTTTGATCCGCCAGAGCAGGCTGCGCCTGCATTTTAGTTTTTTCGATTGGCATGGTTCAGCGTTTGTGCGCTGGACGTGTGCCTAGCGTTTGAAGAGACGTTGCAATGCGCCGTACTGGCTCAGGCCGACACCGATCAATATGAGCGACATGGCCAGCAAGAGTGATTTTGGCAGCGCCTCTCCCAAGATCAGCCCACCAAGGACGACGGACCAAACCGGCACCTGATAGTTGACGAGAGACAAGAAGACGGGCCCCGCGCTGCGCACCACAAGCACGCGTAGGAAATTCGCTCCTGCTGTTGGGATGAGGCCAAGGAAGGCCAATACAGCGAGGATCTGGGGCGAGGGCATTGGCGGTGGTCCCTCAACAGCCCAAGCAACAGGGACAGTCATCGCTGCACCAATGATGAGCAGAACAGTCGCCAGCCTGATGGGGTGGGCCGCAGGCAAACGGCGCAGCATGATGGAGCCTATGGCATAACAGCTGGCGGCAAGAACGCATGCGATGCGGCCTGCTGTCTCAAAGGCAGCACCTGTGGATTCGAACGCCTGTGCGCCGATCAGGATTACCACACCAACAAAGCCGATGAGAAAGCCGATGGTTTTTCGCGGTGTCATCTGCTCGCCAGGCACTGTGAAATGGGCAAGCGGCAGGACGATCAAAGCCACGGCAGCCATAGATACGCCAGCAAAGCCTGAGGTGACGTATTGTTGTCCCCATGCCAACAGCGAGAATGGGACGGCAGAACTGAGCCCGCCGATGATCACCATGTCGCGCCGTGCGGCTCCGCTAATTTTTTCTGAGAACAGGGGGAACCCCATGAAACCCCAGATTGCACTCATCAGCAGAGCGGCGAAGGCGATGCGTGAGGCGGCGAGCCAGAACGGGGGCATACCACCTGCCAGCGCCACCTCGGTCACCATAAAAGTGCCGCCCCATGTGAGGCCGAGGATTGCGACCATAAGCCAGCTGAGCGGGGTAATCTGGGGAGATGTGTTCATGGGGTTAGATAGGGGCAAATGCGATGGCGGGGCAAGGGCGGGTTATTGCCGAAGCGTGGACTGCGACAAAACGGTGCGGAACGAAGTGTGCAGTTTGGCGTTTTTATTCCACGCATCCCTTAAACGAGACGAACAATGGACAGCTCACTTCTTATCGGCGCAATGGCGTTTACCACAATTCTTGGATCGGTGGCCTTTGCCTATTATTCCAAAGTGAAAACGGACCAGAGAATTGAAGACACGAGTGCACGCAAATCTACCTTGGCAAAAGATCAGGATTCCCGCGCCGAACCAGCTGATGTGTAAAACATCGCCGTAAAACGCTAAAAGGCCCGAGGATACCTCGGGCCTTTCGCACAACTGGGTGGGCTTAGTTCTTGGCTTTGTCGACCATTTTACCCGCAGAAATCCACGGCATCATGTCGCGCAGCTTGCCACCAACGATTTCGATCTGATGCTCGTCATTGGAGCGACGCGATGCTTTGAGCGTTGGTTGGCCAACTGTGTTCTCAAGCATGAAGTCACGCACAAATTTACCGGACTGGATGTCTGACAAAACTGCTTTCATGCGGGCTTTTGTTTCCTCGTATGGGAGGATGCGCGGACCGGAGACGTACTGGCCGTACTCGGCTGTGTTGGAGATGGAGTAATCCATGTTGGCGATGCCGCCTTCATAGATCAGGTCCACGATCAGCTTTGTCTCGTGCAAGCACTCGAAGTAGGCCATTTCGGGCTCGTAGCCTGCTTCGACCAATGTCTCGAAGCCCATGCGGATCAGCTCGACGATACCACCACACAATACGGCTTGTTCGCCGAAGAGGTCAGTTTCGCACTCTTCGCGGAAGTCAGTTTCGATGATGCCTGAGCGACCGCCACCGATGGCGGAGCAATAGGACAGACCGATTTCAAGGGCTTTGCCGGACGCGTTTTTATCAACGGCTACAAGGCATGGCACGCCGCCGCCTTTGGTGTATTCGCCGCGCACAGTGTGACCAGGGCCTTTTGGCGCCATCATGATCACGTCGATGCCTTCTTTCGGCTCAATCAGGCCAAAGTGTACATTCAGGCCGTGAGCGAATGCGATTGCTGCGCCCGGCTTGATGTTGTCGTGCACGTATTTCTTGTAGGTTTCTGCCTGAAGCTCGTCGGGCATTGTGAACATGATCACATCGGCCCAAGCAGCTGCTTCTGCGATTCCCATGACTTTCAGGCCTTCGCCTTCGGCTTTCGCTTGGGACGGGGAGCCTTCGCGCAATGCTACTACGAGGTTTTTAGAGCCTGAGTCGCGCAGGTTGAGTGCGTGGGCGTGGCCTTGTGAGCCGTAGCCAAGGATCGCAACTTTTGCGTCCTTGATGAGGTTAACGTCGCAGTCCTGGTCATAATAAACGCGCATGGCTTTATCCTTTTGGTTTGATTTGAGATGCACAATAGTGAGATTTGCGGCTGTTGCTATCGATGTGTTCTGAGTTTATTCACAAAAATGAAGAAAATCATGCGTCAAGATAAATTAAAGTGGAAAAATCATGCTTGATGATCAAGATCGGCGACTGTTGCGGTATTGGCAGGCGGAGCCGAGCCTGTCGCAAGGTGAATTGGCAGAGCGGGCAGGGATGACTACGGGACGTGTGACGCGGCGGATTACGCGGATGCAGGAACTCGGTGTCGTGCAGGGTGTGGGAGCAGTTATTGACTGGGCTGCACTTGGCTATGCGGTTGAAGTGTCGCTCAGGATTACACTGGATAAGACGCAGGGCAATGCGTTTGACGCTTTTCTGGCGCAGGCGCGCGAGGTGCCAGAAGTGATCGAAGTGCAGACGTTTTTAGGACGGGTCGATGTGCGCCTGTCGATCATCGCACGCGACATGGCGCATTATCAGCAGATTTATCGGAGCAGTGTTCTGACGCTGCCGCATATCTCGGAGATTGAGGCGCTGATGCATGTGGCGCGGATTAAGACGAGTGAGGGGCTGCCGCTGTGATCGAGATTGATGAGATTGATGCCAAGCTGTTGCGAGCGTTGGCGCGGGATGCGTCGCAAAGTGCGGGTGCGCTGGGACGGCGATTGGGACTGAGCCAGCCTGCCACATGGCGGCGGATCAAACGGCTGGAGGAGGCGGGTGTGATCCGCGGACGGCAGTTGCGGCTGGATGCGGAGAAGCTCGGGTTTGCCGTGACAGTGTTTTTGGGGGTGAAGCTCGCGCTGCGCGGGCGGGTGAGCCTTGAGAATTTTGAGCGGGCGGTGACTGCGATCCCCGAAGTGCAAACCGTGGAGCATGTGCTGGGGCTCTATGATTATCGCTTGCGGGTGGTGGCGCGGGATCTGGCGGATTTCGAGCGGGTGTTGCGGCGACGGATCATGACCCTGCCCGGTTCGGGAGATGTGGAAGCGAATGTGCTGCTAAGCGAGGAGCGTTTGGCGGGCCCATTGCAGGGCGCTTAAAGGAAACTTTTGAGCGTGATCAATGCCACCTTTGGGCGCACACGGGCATTTGTATACCCAGATAGACTTTGCCAAGTGGGGTCCGAGTTCCTATCCTATAAGGGAATTCAGATGGAGATCTATAAAATGGCATTGCTTGATACGGTGGACCCGCAGGGGTTAGAGGAATTTTCGGTTGTGTTCACGGACCGCTCGCTCAATTCCATGAGTGGTGCCTTCCAACATGTGATGCGCGATATTCATGAGATGCTGTGTGAAGTGTACGGCGCAGTCTCTGCCGTGGTGATCCCTGGCGGCGGATCTTATGGTATGGAAGCAGTAGCGCGACAGTTCGCGCGAAACCGCGAAGTTTTGGTCGTGCGCAACGGCTGGTTCTCCTACCGCTGGAGCCAAATCATTGAGACAGGCGGCCTCACCGCCAATACGACTGTGATCAAAGCACGCCCGCAGGGCAATGCGGCACCAGCCCCCTATGCGCCTGCGCCGATTGAGGATGTGGTTGCGGCGATCAAAGAGCAAAAGCCGCAGGTTGTTTTTGCACCGCATGTGGAGACCTCGGCGGGGGTGATCCTGCCTGATGGCTACATTTCTGCGATGGCGGAGGCTGCCCATGACGTGGGCGGTCTGATGGTGCTGGATTGCATTGCCAGTGGCTGCGCGTGGGTCGATATGGCCGCTCTTGGCGTGGATGTGCTCATATCAGCGCCGCAAAAAGGGTGGAGCGCTCAGCCCTGTGCGGGTCTTGTGATGTTGTCGGAGCGCGGTGTTGCGCGGCTCGCGGAGACGCAATCGGACAGCTTTGCCCTTGATCTGGGAAAGTGGCACGCGATCATGCAGGCTTACCTCGATGGTGGTCACGCATATCACGCGACCATGCCGACGGATGCACTGCGGGTATTTCGCGATACGATGTTGGAGACGAAAGAATATGGGTTCGAGCGCCTTAAAGAAGCACAATGGAAGCTGGGTGAAGGCGTTCGGGAGATGATGACCAGCAAAGGTGTGACCTCTGTTGCCGCCGATGGGTTCGGTGCGCCCGGTGTCGTCGTGAGCTATACCGACAATCCAGACGTGAAATCAGGCAAGGCGTTTATGGCCGAAGGCATGCAAATCGCCGCTGGTGTCCCTTTGCAAGTGGGCGAGCCCGACGGCTTCAGCACTTTCCGTATGGGTTTGTTCGGGTTGGACAAGCTCTATGATGTTGACGGTACATTGGGGCGTTTGAAGGCGGTTGTTGACAAGGTTTTGTAAGGAACGGGCGGGGGATATATTCTCCCGCTGATCTCCGTTCTGTAGGACTAAGCGATCGTCTGTGATGGAAAACCGAATGTCTGCACCATAGTTCCGTTAGGAGGATCAACTTGCGAGAGCATTGTCCGCGATCCATTTCGTGACCAACTCAAAATATCTGGCGCGGAGTGCTTTTTGATCGTCTGGCAGAGTTGCTACTAAACGAGCTTTGAAATCGATAAGTCTTTCTTCGTTTGCGTACTTTTGCTCAGGGACAGCTGCCAAAAGAGTATCACCTTCACCCGCCCATTTGGTATTTACCGCAAAACCAAAACTATCCAACTCATCGTGCCATGTCGCGTCCAGCTTCACCCAATTTCCACGCAGTTTAACGCGAACATAATGGTGGAAGTCGGGAACCCACTCTTTCGTAGCAAGGATTTTCAACGCGCTCGGAAAACTTTCACAAAGTGGAGTGCTTTCATTGAAGTAAGTAAACATCGTGATGATTTCAGCTTCATGATCTGCATGGCGAAGAAGGTCTCGCAGCAGGATGTGCTTACCCGAACACGATCCCACATTGCTTTCATAAACGACGCGAGGGTCTCGGTTACCGTTCGAGCCATACGGTATCTTGCGCACATGATGATAGATTGCGGGAATATCCTTGAGGTTATTGTTGGCAATTACACCTTTGAGGAAGTCTTCATATTGCATTAAGTGGCTTCTCGGCTTTGTGTAATTACGATAATTAATCTTCGCAGAACCGGACATTCACCCACCGCGCAGCAACGGTCAAAGTGGGCTCGAAGCCGATATTCGCCTCTGCTCCTTCGCGGTTTTACGTTATCGCATCCAGTATCCGCGCCCATGAGCGTATGCCTTTGTGAAAGCTCTCCATGTCGTACTTCTCGTTCGGGGAGTGGATTTGATCGTCGTCTTTGCCAAAACCAATCAGAACGGGGGGCGTGCCGAGGATGTTCTGGAAATGCCCCGCGATCGGAATGGAGCCGCCGCAGCCGATGTAGGCCGCAGGCGTCTGCCATTCCTCGCTCAGCGCTTTGAGAGACTTTGCGAAGGCAGGATCGTGGGTTGGTGTGCCCGATGCGCGGCTTGCGCCATGGCCGGACCACTCTGCAGTGCAATCTGGTGGCAACATGTCTTCGACCATCTTGCGAAAGCTTTCGCGAATGGTGATAGGATCCTGATCACCGACAAGGCGGAAAGAAATCTTTGCGCTGGCCTGCGAGGGCAGAACAGTCTTGAAGCCGTCACCTTGATAGCCGCCACCGATGCCGTTCACTTCGCATGTCGGGCGCGACCATATCATCTCAAGAGGTGTGCGGTCTTGCTCTCCTGCGGGGTGCGACAGGCCAACATCGCCCAAGAATTTCTGGTGATCAAAGGCGAGGCCCTGCCACTGTGCCTCCAACTCGTCACTGAGCTCCGGCACACCGTCATAGAAGTTTGGAATGGTGATGCGACCATCATCATGCAGCGATGCGATGATGCGGCTCAGCACGCGAACAGGGTTCATTGCGATGCCGCCGAACATGCCTGAATGGAGGTCCTTGTCGGGCGCTGTGATGGTCAATTCTTCACCCAGCAATCCGCGCAGCATAGTCACAATCGACGGCGTGCGGCTCTCGAACATGCCCGTATCACAGATCATCGCGAAATCAGCCCGCAACTCCTCGGTGTGCTCTTCCATAAACGGGACAAGGGAGGGGGAGCCTGACTCCTCTTCGCCTTCAAAAAAAGAAGGTGATCCGGCATGGCCAATCGCCCTCCACTTCTTTCCGCGCACGAAATGCTTCGACAAATGTCATCAACTGCCCTTTGTCATCGGCCGCGCCACGGCCACGGATGACGGGGCCGGCGTCCGTCTGCTCAACGGCGGGGTCAAACGGATCACGATCCCACAGGTTAAGCGGGTCGACAGGCTGCACATCATAGTGGCCATAGAACAAGAGGTGGGGCTTGCCGTTTTCGGGCCCCACATGACCGACCACCATCGGGTGACCTGTTGTGGGACGCTTTTGTGCTTCAATTCCAATGCTTTGCAGGTCTGTCACGAGCCAATCGGCAGCTTCCTGACAATCATCTTTGAACGCAGGGTCAGTCGAAATCGACTTGATCCGCAAGAGATCAAGGAGCCGTTCTCTGGCTGCTGGAAGGTTGTCATCAATTTTGGCGAGGACGGCGTCGAGGGACATAAAGGCACTCCTGAAAGGGATCGTTTCGGGCGACCCTATCAGTCGTAAATGGGTTGTCCAGTGGTCAGATTTTCGTATCGGAAACAACCCTGCGACACTACGCGCCCGTTTGAGAGTTGAACGGTTTGGAACCATTCTATATTGAAACCTAGAACAAAAAACTGCCCGCGCGCGGCACCTTAAATTTACGGAGATGCGCATGACCTATTCGGACCAGCTTGATCAGGCGCTTGAGCGTCTGCACGACGAAGGCCGCTACCGTACCTTCATCGATATTGAACGGCGCAACGGACAGTTCCCGCATGCCGTCTGGACCAAGGCCGACGGCTCCAAAAAAGGCATAACTGTTTGGTGTGGCAACGACTATCTCGGCATGGGCCAGAACCCCGTTGTGCTCGAGGCGATGCACGAGGCGCTTGAAGCAACGGGTGCGGGCTCTGGTGGGACGCGTAACATCTCTGGCACGACTGTTTATCACAAGCGGCTTGAAGCGGAGCTTGCTGATTTGCACGGGAAAGAAGCATCTCTTCTGTTCACCTCGGCCTATATCGCGAATGATGCGACGCTGAGCACGTTGCCTAAGCTGTTTCCAGGTTTGATTATTTACTCGGATGCGCTGAACCACGCCTCAATGATTGAGGGCGTGCGCCGCAATGGCGGAGCCAAGCGTATTTTCCGTCACAATGATCTGGATCACCTGCGTGAATTGCTGGAAGCTGATGAGAGTGATGCACCGAAATTGATCGCGTTCGAGAGTATTTATTCCATGGACGGGGACTTTGGTCCGATTGAAGCGATTTGTGATCTCGCCGATGAATTTGGTGCACTGACTTACATCGACGAAGTTCATGCAGTTGGCATGTATGGTGCGCGCGGGGCGGGGGTTGCAGAACGTGATCGCTTGATGCACCGCCTTGATATTATCAACGGTACGCTGGCCAAAGCGTATGGTGTGATGGGCGGATATATCGCTGCCAGCGCCAAGATGTGTGACGCAATCCGATCCTATGCGCCGGGTTTCATTTTCACAACGTCCTTGCCGCCTGCGATTGCTGCGGGTGCTGCGGCGTCCGTTGCTTATCTCAAGCGTGCACCAGAGTTGCGCGAACAGCACCAGCAGCAGGCCCGTATCCTCAAGCTGAGGCTCAAGGGTTGGGGACTGCCAATCATCGACCACGGAAGCCATATTGTACCGGTGATGGTGGGCAATCCTGTGCACACAAAAATCCTGTCCGATATGCTGCTCGAAGAGCATGGTATTTATGTCCAACCTATCAACTTCCCCACTGTGCCTCGGGGCACGGAACGGCTGCGGTTTACGCCGTCTCCAGTGCATGGTTCAGGTGAGATGGATGCGCTTGTTGGTGCCATGGACGGGCTTTGGGCGCACTGTGCGCTGAATCGTGCCGAACAAGCTGGCTAAAGCCTCAATAATTAGCTAATATGTTTGCTCCGTGTTACGTTTGACGTAACGAAAGCACGTGACGAATCATAATTTTAGATTGTGACGTTGACAGGCGCGTACGGATAGTAAGCTAAGGTGTTGGTATGATTGGGCGTTGGGCCTTCAAGGGTAAAGCGAACGAGGAGGTCAAATCTTCTGGATTTGACGCGTTCGAATTGCGTCTTGGCGATCTTATGCGCGGTGAGCGGGCAACCTTAGGTAAATCATTGCTCGACGTGCAGCGTGAATTGCGGATTAAAGCATCCTATATCGCTGCGATCGAGAACGCTGATCCCGACGCCTTTGACACCCCCGGATTTATTGCTGGATATGTGCGCTCCTATGCACGGTACCTGAATATGGATCCAGACAAGGCGTTTGATGCGTTTTGTAACGAGAGTGGCTTTAGCGTTGCGCACGGCATGTCTGCCAAAGCCTCGGTGGTTCATAAGCCCACACGCGAAGAGCGCCTGAACCGCAAAGCCGAGCATGATGTTTTTGCCCGTCCCGTTATGCCATTTGCACCAAGTGGCGATGGGATGTTGTCGTGGATCGAGCCTGCTGCGGTTGGATCGATGTTGGTACTCGTTGCCTTGATCGGCGCAATAGGGTTTGGCGGCTGGAGCGTTTTGAGAGAAGTCCAGCGTGTGCAGGTCTCCCCCGTGGATCAGACCCCTGTTGTCCTTTCCGACCTTGACCCGTTGCAGGCGAACGCCGCAACTCAGGTGTCACCAAACGGAATTGCGACACCTTCTGTACTTGCCGATGCTCTGCGCGTTGAAGCGTTGGACCGTTTGTACCGTCCTGCTGCATTGGATTTTCCAGTGCTTGTTGCGCGTGACGCGCCGATTGCATCTCTTGATCCCGGCGCAGGCGGGCTGTTCGAAACTGCTGCTGCGCCTTCGCTGTCTGGCGCTGTTGACGTCGCTTTGGCTGCCGCACTTGATGCACCATTAGCGAACGGGGCCTTAACGGTTCCGCAGGTTCTTGAAGGACCTGCGCCGGCTGTACAAGTTGTTGCATCAGGCGAGACTTGGGTCCGTATTACAGCAGCCGACGGTACCAGCATCTATGAGAACGTTATGCAGAAGGGCGATACATTCAATGTGCCCGCTCTTGAAGAAGCGCCACTGCTGCGCACAGGCCAAAGTGGTGCTGTCTATTTCGTCATGAATGGTGAAATTTTTGGCCCAGCAGGTGGTCGCGGTAGCGTTACATCGAATGTTCCATTGCAGCAGCAAGCGCTTGCTGAATTGTACGAGCCTGTTTTGCCTGGTCAAAACGATGCTGTTGAAACAATGGTCGCTGAAATGCGCTCTGTTGTTGAGCAGCCTGCGGCCGAAGAATAAACCTTACGGTTAAGTCCCGATTATCGCCTGATTTATGTCAGCTTTCCATTGCAGCGCGGGCGCTGCGTGGATAGGTATTGTATGTCCTAACTGTCTAGTGAGGTTGACATGTCGCTCAATCATATCCGTCCTTGGCGCAACATCTATCGTCGTAAATCGCGTCAGATAATGGTGGGCAATGTGCCTGTGGGGGGTGACGCGCCAATCACTGTGCAAACGATGACAAACACGCTCACCACAGATGCGAAAGCGACGATTGCGCAAATTCAGGCCGCTGCTGATGCAGGTGCTGATATCGTGCGTGTCTCTGTGCCTGACGTCGAAAGCTCGGCTGCGCTTAAGCAGATTGTACGCGAAAGCCCTGTGCCGATCGTCGCGGACATCCATTTCCACTATAAGCGCGGTATTGAGGCAGCTGAAGCGGGTGCCGCCTGCTTGCGGATCAATCCGGGTAATATCGGTGATGAGAAGCGCGTCAAAGAAGTCATTAGAGCCGCACGGGACAACAACTGCTCGATCCGTATTGGTGTGAACGCAGGTTCGCTCGAAAAGCACTTGCTTGAAAAATACGGTGAGCCGTGTCCCGATGCGATGGTGGAGAGTGGTCTGGACCACATCAAAATCCTGCAAGATAATGATTTTCACGAATTCAAAATCAGCTGCAAGGCGTCTGATATCTTTATGGCTGCTGCTGCCTATCAGCAATTGGCTGAAGCCACCGATGCCCCTATCCACCTCGGTATTACCGAAGCGGGTGGTTTGATTTCTGGGACTGTCAAATCCGCCATTGGTATGGGCAACCTGCTGTGGATGGGGATTGGCGATACGATCCGCGTGTCTCTTTCCGCTGATCCGGTAGAAGAAGTGAAAATGGGCTTTGAGATCCTTAAATCACTGGGTCTTCGCCATCGTGGCGTGAACATTATCTCTTGTCCGTCCTGCGCGCGTCAGGGTTTTGACGTGATCAAAACGGTTGAGACGTTGGAAAAACGCCTTGAACATATCAAGACGCCGATGAGCCTGAGTATCATTGGCTGCGTTGTGAATGGACCTGGTGAGGCGCTTATGACGGATGTTGGTTTCACTGGCGGTGGGGCAGGCTCTGGCATGGTCTATCTGGCCGGCAAGCAAAGCCACAAGCTCGATAATGAAAAGATGGTTGAGCATATCGTTGAGCAGGTTGAGGCCCACGCGGCCAAGGTTGACGCCGAAGCGAAAGCGGCTGAGGAAGCTTAGCGCATCCCCAAGCCCATTTGCATGAGCATCTTGCGCACAGGCGCAGCGCCGTAAAGTGCGCTGAGGCCTTTCGCACGCGCGTTGCGTGCGACACTGCTGCCAGCTTGGCTCGCACGGTTTAACAGATCGATACCGCGCACTCGCAGTGTGATGTCGCCGTAGCGTGCCTTGTGATAGGCGTCCAGCATGGCGGCATCGCCCAAACCGTCCCGTCGCGCCTCCGCTAAGTCGAGTAAGGTCGCTATATCATTGAGCGACATGTTCAGCCCTTGTGCGCCGATGGGCGGCATCACGTGGGCGGCCTCTGCAATCAGTGCGACGCGTTCGGCATTCAAGCGCTCGGCATGTTGAGTGATGATAGGCCAGACCTGACGTGGGCTGACCAGCTTGAGTGGGCCAAAGTGGTGCGTCGAGCGGACTGAGGCTTCTTCTTCAAAACGTTCAACATCCAATTCCATGCGTTCTTGAGCCAGCCGTCCATCGTCCATCCAGACCACGGCAGAGCATGGCATGCCGTCACGGTCAGGCAATGGAACAAGCGTGAATGGACCGCCCGTGCGATGTATCTCGGTTGAGACGTTGAGATGTGGAATAGGATGAGTGACCGCAAAAACCAGCGCCTTTTGCCCATAGCGTTGGGTGCGCACAGCAATGCCTGCTGCAGTGCGCATGGGCGATCCACGCCCGTCTGCGGCAATCACGAGCTTGGCCTGAACACTGCTGTCGTCGCTCAAAGTAATTTGAGCACTGCCTTCACGCGTGAACAGACGTTTTGTGCCAATGCCTGCGCGAAAGTCGACGGTTTCAATGGCCTCAAGTCGTGCAACCATCTCACGCCTCAGCAGCCAGTTGGGGAAATTCCACCCAAAGGGCAGATCCGATATCTCGGAAGCATCAAATTCTTTTGTGACGCGGGGCTTGGTCTCAGCACCACCTGCATCAATGATCCGCATGATTTGAAGCGGTGCTGCGTTGGGCGCGAGGCTGTCCCAAAGACCTGCGCGTTCCAAAAGCGCACGGGCAGGTTGCAACATCGCTGTTGAGCGAAGATCAGCGCCAATCGCTGCGCCATCAGTGATGGGTGGCGAGGGGTCGATACAGATCACATTGAACCCAGCTGTGCCAAACGCAGCAGCAGCGGTGAGCCCCGCAATGCCACCGCCAGAAATCAGAATGTCACAGGTATCGGTCATGGAGCGCCTTCCTATTGCAGCAAGCTGTGTAAGAAAGAAGATAGGTCGTCCGTATGATATTACACATGCGGCGCGTCCGCACGTGTAGGGGCGACATGTACAGTGCGCATCCCCAGATCATGAGGCACAGCGAGATTGCGCGGGTCATCCTCGAACATCGCTGCTGACCCTGGTTCAAGCTGATCACGTGCAAATACGCGATCAAACGCGCCGCGCTCTGGCTTGGGGAGGAAGTCCGCATGCTCAACCCCATAGATGGCGTCAAACAGCCCCGTAAGACCCCGTGCCGCCATTACCCGCTCGGCATAAGGCGCGCAACCCTTGGTGTAGACGATGCGCCGTCCGGGTAGCGCGCGAATACGGGAAGCAAGGATAGGATCAGGCGTGAGGCTGTCCATTGAGATGTCGTGCACATCAACGAGATAGGGTTCCGGATCGACATTATGCGCACGCATCAGGCCAGCTAAGGTCGTGCCGTAAGTCTGCCAATAATGAAGGCGTAGGCGGTTTGCCTCAGCACGGTCCACGCCTGTGGCTTCCATCACCCATTTGGTCATGCGCACTTCGATCAGATCGAACAGGCGCGCCTCGGGCGGATAGAGCGTGTGATAAAGGTCAAAGACCCAAGTGGGCACGTGAGAGGATTCAGAAGCTGACATCGGTTTGTGGTAGGGTGATGGGATCGCATGTGCAAGAGGGTGATCAAGGCTATGCGCACCGTACATCTGCGGTTAAGGTCTGTTGAAACTGAATGAAAAGGCGCCTTCATGCCCCCTGCGATCCCGACCAGCCGCTCTGGCCAAACCGATGCTTACTCTATGATTTTGGACGCGATAGATACAGGAACTTACCGTCCCGGTGATCGGCTGGTGGAGAGTGAACTGGCCGAGCGGTTAGGCGTATCGCGGACGCCCATCCGCGAGGCGTTGCAGCGGCTTGAGACGCAATCGCTACTGGTGCGGGACGGGCGTAGTTTGATCGTTGCCTCATTGGACCACAATCAGATGGCGGAACTCTATGTCGTGCGTGGCGAGCTTGAAGGATTGGCCGCGCGTCTTGCGGCACGCAACGCTACGGAAGAAGAGGTCCGCTTGCTGCGCGAGATGGTCGAGGCGGACAATGCGTTGTTGGAGCATCCCGCCGCTTTGGCGCGGGCAAATCGCCGCTTTCACAAACAAATTCATCTTGCCTCGCATAACCGATTTTTGGTGCAGCAGCTTGATCTGGTCCACCGTTCAATGGCGCTGATGGCAACAACATCGCTGGCCGTCGTGGGACGGGGCGAGATTGCGCAGAAAGAGCATGATTGCATTGTATCAGCCATAGAGGCGCGGGATGGCGATGCAGCAGATGCAGCCCTTCGTGCACATATTTCAGTCGCTTTTGCCACGCGGCTCAAGCAAGAGGCTGAGAAACGCGAAGCCGAGGCTTGATCAATCGGCGTCTGAGACGCCGTGCTCGGTTTTGTCCCAATAAAAGGGCTCAACTACGATTTCCTTAATTGCCTTATAGGCCGACAGTGCTGCCATCGGAAAATAGAGCGGCATAGTTAGCACATAAGCCATAAGGTGGCGATGCTCACGGCGCGAAACTGCGACGAGTGAGATGGTCATATTTATGACTTCGGTAAAGACAAAGAACCACGCCATAGCGAGAGCAACCGGCGCCCCAAGTGTGAGAGCGACGGGATGCTCAAACCCTGCCAATGTGATCCAGAAAGACCAAAGCAGCGGTGCAAACGCGAATTGGGCAAAGGTTGCGAGTAACAGAGTTTGCACGCCCATAAAGCGGATGAAGCCTAAATCGCGCAGGAGTGCGCGTGGTTCTCGCATATGCACGAGCCAAGTGATTGCAAAGCCTTTTAACCAGCGTGAGCGCTGTTTAACCCAAGGCTATGCACGGCAATTTGCCTCTTCAAACGTTACTGTGGGAATGAGTTTGGTCACATAACCGTGGCGTGCCAACCGAATGCCTAGATCGGCATCTTCGGTCACATTATGCGCGTCCCAGCCGCACAATTTTTCAAGTATATCACGGCGGAAAAACAGTGTTGTTCCGCCAAGCGGGATCACGAGGCCAAGCCGCGCAACACCGGGCAGGATTATCCGCCACTAACTTGCATATTCGATGGTGAAGCAGCGCGAAATCCAATTCTTTTTGGCATTGTAGTAGTCCAACACACCTTGGACGCAGGCGATATTCGCAGGCGCGTGTTGGAAACGCATCACAACTTTTTCGATTTGATCCGCTTCAGGGGCATCTTCAGCATCCCAGACCCCGATGATAGAGCCACGGCAGAAATCCAGTGTGTAATTCAGCGCTCGCGGTTTTGTTGTGAGGTTGTTTGCAGATGGGACTTCGATCACGCTGATCCAATAAGGCAACGTTGTGCGCGCAAGCGTTTTGTGCGTGATCGTGTCGCATTCCTCAAGGACCAGTACGACTTCGAGCTGGTATTTTGGGTAGGTGAGGCGGGTTAACCGCTGGATTAGTTTTCCAGCGATTTCGGTTTCATTTAGGAGTGGCACGAGGACCGAATCCTTGGGGAGACGAAATGCTTCGAGCGGTAGCTGAGGCGGGGTAGCTGTTTCTTGTGCCATGTTTGACATCTGAGCGATGAAAGCTGCAACTTTGAGG
>CAWVZA010000030.1:0-22568 GCA_963934545.1 uncultured Sulfitobacter sp. | reverse complement strand
CAGCACAGTCGCGACAATCTGGGTTGTCGTCTGCGGAGCCAGTGCTGTGGCGCTCGGCTCTTTCGGCAATTCTTCGCCTGAGGGCGCACGCAAACTCACTTGCGGCTGTGCTAGGAGGCTGCTGCCCTCACCCGTCACAACTGCCGTCGCTTGTGGCGTGCTCGTTTGGGAGGTTGCCGCCGGTGCAGTACTTCCAACTTGCGGAGCTTGTTGTGGTTCCATCGGGACCAGCACGGAGACAACGCCCGCGACGCCCACGCTGAAGACCGCGCCCAATGCAATTCCGCCTAAAATGCCCTGTGCCATAGCTTTTGCACCCTTGTCTTGTTGTATCGCCCCACGCGCCTTCCGGATATTTTCAACCGGTTAATACGCGATGTAGCGGCCCTGCCCCTTGACGATACCGTCCAAGACTGACCATCTACTCAACAACTATATACACCCCCCGCGCCCGCCTTCTCTAGTCCTAATACGAAGTTTTCCCAAGATGCTCCTGTTGATCGATAACTACGACAGTTTTACCTATAATCTGGTTCACTATCTGGGGGCTTTAGGCGCGCAGATGGACATCCGCCGCAATGACACCCTGAGCGTGGATGAGGCGCTGGCCCTTCGGCCCTCAGGTATCGTGCTCTCCCCTGGTCCTTGTGATCCCGCGCAGGCTGGCATCTGCCTTGCGCTCACCCACGCCGCTGCCGAGGCGCGTATCCCGCTGCTCGGTGTCTGTCTGGGCCACCAGACCATCGGTGAAGCCTTCGGCGGCAAAGTTGTACGCGCAGCTGACATTGTGCACGGCAAAATGGGCCAGATGCATCATACGGGCAAAGGACTGTTCGCAGATCTGCCCTCGCCCTTCGCTGCCACACGCTATCACTCACTGATCGTTGAGCGGGAAAGCCTGCCCGATTGCCTTGAGATCACGGCAGAGTTGGAAGATGGTACAATCATGGGCCTGCAACACCGCGAATTACCTATCCACGGCGCGCAATTCCATCCAGAATCCATCCGCTCCGAGCACGGTCACGCCCTGCTGGAAAACTTCCTCAAGGAGGTCAAAGAACCCGCGTGAGTGACCAGCTTAAACCCTTGATCGATGCAGCGGCAAACGGCCCGCTGACCCGCGCACAGGCCGAAGAAGCCTTTGGTATCTTGTTCGACGGCGAAGCCACACCCAGCCAGATCGGCGGCTTTCTCATGGCGCTGCGCACCCGCGGCGAGACTGTGAACGAATATGCCGCCGCCGCAGCCGTAATGCGTGCCAAATGCAACGCAGTGCGTGCGCCAATGGGCGCGATGGACATCGTAGGCACAGGCGGCGACGGAAAAGGGACACTCAACATCTCCACGGCCACTGCTTTTGTCGTGGCAGGCGCTGGCGTCGTGGTGGCCAAGCACGGCAACCGCAACCTCAGCTCCAAATCAGGTGCTGCTGATGCCCTTACCCAAATGGGTCTAAAGACCATGGTCGGTGCTCCCGTAGTTGAAAAAGCACTCAACGAGACTGGCATCGGTTTCATGATGGCCCCCATGCACCATCCCGCAATTGCACATGTCATGCCGACCCGCTCCGAACTTGGCACACGCACGATTTTCAATATTCTTGGCCCACTGACAAATCCGGCAGGCGTCAAACGGCAGCTGACAGGCACCTACCGCCGCGATCTCACACGTCCCATGGCAGAGACCCTCAAAGAGTTGGGGTCAGAGGCGGCATGGCTCGTCCACGGCTCTGACGGGACGGACGAGTTGACTATCACAGGTGTCAGCTGGGTCAGCGCACTGCGCCTTGGTGGCCAGATTGATGATATCGAAATCCATCCAGAGGACGCGGGCCTGCCCGAACATCCATTCGAGGCCATTGTAGGTGGCACACCAGAGGAGAATGCAGTGGCGTTTCATGCGCTGCTTGATGGTACGCCCTCTGCCTACCGCGATGCCGTCTTGCTCAATTCAGCTGCGGCCCTTCTCATCGCAGATGCAGCACCCGATCTGAAAACAGGTGTCGAGATGGCCCGTGCCAGCATCGATTCAGGTGCCGCGCGCGAAAAGATTGTCGCGGTTGCACGCATTACCCAAGCAGGCTGATGTTTGATCTTGATCGCCTCGGTGCATGGGGCGATTTGCCCTTCTTCACACAAACGCTGCCACAGATTATCGAAGGCCTTGAGGCAGAGGAGCGCACAATTCTGCCGCCCGCTGCGCAGGTATTCAATGCGCTGGTGCAGGTTCAGCCCGAAGATGTGCGCGTGGTAATATTGGGCCAAGACCCGTATCACACGGTTGGAAAAGCGCACGGCCTTGCCTTCTCGATCACAGCGGATTTTGGTGGACGCCTCGACAGCCTTGGCAATATTTTCAAAGAGCTGAATGCCGACCTTGGCGTGACCCGCACCCGCACACAGCTGGACGATTGGGCCGATCAGGGTGTCCTGTTGCTCAATACGATTTTGACGGTTCCCAAAGGCCTGCCAAAGGGACACGCAAAGCTGGGCTGGCAAACCCTCACGAGCCAAGTGTTGCAGCACCTCGCAACTCAACCGCGTGCCTATCTGCTCTGGGGTGGACCCGCACATAAAGCAGCACAAAACGTCGATGCTCAGGCCAACTTCAAACTGCAATCCTCACATCCCTCCCCTCTGGGTGTGACAAAGTCCGGCACAAATTTCGAAGCCTTTCGCGGCTCGAGGCCATTCAGCCGCACCAATGCGTGGTTGCGAAATACAGGCCAGACGTCCATAAACTGGGGCGATCAGGAGGCACCATGACACAAACAATCCTTGAGAAAATCAAAGCTTACAAGCTTGAAGAAATTGCAACTGATAAGGCAGCAATGCCTTTGGCCGAAGTCGAAGCGCTTGCTGCGTCTGCATCGCCTGTACGCGCTTTCGCTGACGCGCTGTTTGACGCCTCCAAAGAGAACTATGGCCTCATCGCAGAGATCAAGAAGGCCAGCCCCTCCAAAGGGCTGATCCGTGAAGATTTTGAGCCCACAGCTCTTGCCGCAGCCTACGCCGCTGGCGGCGCGACATGCCTGTCGGTCCTGACGGACACACCCAGTTTTCAAGGCGCAAAGCAGTTCCTAGTTGATGCGCGGGCAGCAATTGATCTTCCCGTTCTGCGCAAGGACTTCATGTATGACACGTATCAGGTGGCCGAGGCGCGCAGCATGGGCGCGGATTGCATTCTGATCATCATGGCGAGTGTTTCTGATGCCCAAGCAGCCGAGCTTGAAGACGCCGCGACACAGTACGGCATGGACGCGCTGATCGAAACCCATAACGCCGAAGAACTAGAGCGCGCGCTCAAACTCAAATCGCGGATGATCGGCATCAACAACCGCAATCTCAATACCTTTGAGACATCGCTCGATACCACGCGCATGCTGTCCAAGCATATCCCGGGTGAGCGGATGATCGTCTGCGAAAGTGGATTGAACACCTCCGAAGACCTTGCCGATATGGCACGCTACGGCGCGCGCACATTTCTCATCGGCGAAAGCCTGATGCGGCAGGAAGATGTGGCGACTGCTACGCGCAATCTGCTGGCCAATCCGCTGCGCGCAGGTGGTGTGTAATGGCGCTCACGCATTTTGACGGCGACGGCCATGCGCATATGGTCGATGTCTCGGACAAGGCTGTAACCTCCCGCATAGCAACCGCCGAAAACTACATTCAAATGCAGGTAGAAACGTTTGAGATCATTACTGAAGGTCGCGCAAAGAAGGGTGACGTTCTGGGGGTTGCCCGCCTTGCTGGTATCATGGCCGCGAAGAAAACATCCGATCTCATTCCTCTGTGCCATCCGCTGCCCATCACATCCGTATCTGTAGATTTGGTGCCTGATCCCGATCTCCCCGGTATTCGCATTAACGCAACTGTGAAAACCACGGGGCAGACTGGTGTGGAGATGGAAGCGCTGACTGCTGCATCCGTGACCGCCCTCACTGTTTACGACATGACTAAGGCCGTGGATAAGACGATGGAAATCGGCGGCTTGCGTGTCACGCTCAAAGATGGCGGCAAATCGGGTCGTCACACCCTGCCATGATCACCGTCGAACAAGCGCTCGAGCATCTATTCTCACTCACAACACCCATGGAAATCGAAGAGATTCCACTCCGCGCTGCTGCGGGACGGGTACTTGCGCAAGATGTCACTGCTCAGCGTACCCAACCACCTTTTACCGCATCCTCCATGGATGGCTACGCTCTGCGCCGCGCCGAGGTTGAGCCTGACGCGATGTTCAAAGTTGTGGGCGAAGCAGCAGCGGGCCATCGCTACACTGGCATGCTCAACGCGGGCCAAGCCGTGCGGATCTTCACAGGCGCCCCTGTGCCCGAAGGCGCCGATTTTGTCGTGATCCAAGAGGATGTCACCCGTCGCGGTGACCTGATCACCTTGGGACATAAAATCGGGGAAAAGGACAACATCCGCCCCGCTGGCGGCGACTTCACGGCAGGTCAAACAGTAACGGCCCCGCTCAGGTTGCGCCCTGCCGATATCGCGTTGCTGGCTGCGATGAACATTGCAACGGTTCCCGTTTACCGCAAACCTGTCCTCTCAATCATGGCAACGGGCGACGAGCTGGTTCAACCGGGCGAAGTGCCCGGACCAGATCAGATCATTGCGTCAAACACCTTTGGCCTAGCAGCACAGCTTGACGCGCTTGGGGCCGAGACCCGCCTCATGCCTATCGCCCACGACAACGCATCCTCTTTGCAGCGCGCGTTTGAACTTGCACAGGGCAGCGACCTCATCATCACTGTTGGTGGTGCGTCTGTTGGCGAACATGATCTCGTCGCACCCGTGGCTGCGCAGATGGGTATGGAACAGGCCTTCTACAAAGTCGCAATGCGACCTGGAAAGCCGCTGATGGCGGGCCGCCTCGGGTCTGCTGCGATGGTAGGCCTTCCAGGAAACCCTGTGTCTGCACTTGTATGCGGAACGATATTTGTCGCACCAATGGTTTCAGCCATGCTTGGCCTTGGACACCACGCAGCGCCGCGCCGCACTGCGCCATTGGCCGCTGATCTCCCTGCGAATGGCCCACGCGAACATTATATGCGCGCGGTTCTGACAGACGGCACCGTCACACCTGCGGACCGTCAGGACAGCTCCCTGCTCACTGTTCTTGCAACAGCAAACGCGTTGCTGGTCCGCCCACCGAACGATCCTGCACACAGCGCTGGCACCCTGGTTGACGTGATTGACCTGTAACAAGAGTTGACACAAAACAAGAACGTCCCTAGAACAAAGAGAGATAAACAGGAACAGGGGATGTGCAGTGCTGACCAAAAAACAGCTCGATCTACTGGCATTTATTCACAAGCGCGTGCAGCGCGACGGGGTACCGCCAAGCTTTGATGAAATGAAAGAAGCGCTTGATTTGCGATCAAAGTCAGGCATCCACCGCCTGATCACCGCATTGGAAGAGCGCGGGTTCATTCGCCGCCTTGCCCACCGTGCGCGCGCGATCGAAGTGGTCAAGCTGCCCGACAGCATGACAGGCGCAGGTTTCACACCTAGGGTCATTGATGGCGACAAACCTGACACGCCACAGCCTGCTTCTGCTGTTCCTGTGACGACCATTGCCGCGACTGAGCTGCCCGTTATGGGTAAAATTGCAGCGGGTGTTCCAATTGAAGCGATCAGTCAACGGTCGCGCGGTGTTACTGTTCCAGATGCGATGTTGGCAGGTGCGGGTGCGCATTACGCTCTCGAAGTCCAAGGCGACTCGATGATCGAGGCTGGCATCAATGATGGCGATGTGGTTGTGATCCGTGAGACCCAAGTGGCCGAGAATGGCGATATCGTTGTGGCATTGGTTGAAGATCACGAGGCAACGCTCAAACGCTTCAAGCGCAGTGGTTCCTCCATCGCTTTAGAAGCGGCAAACCCTGCCTATGAGACCCGCGTGTTTCCTGCCGATATGGTCAAAGTACAAGGGCGTCTTGTCGGGTTGATACGCTCTTACTAATGCTTGGTTCATCAGCCCTGCCAACGGGCTGACGACCTATTGTTTTGAATTTTCCCGCGCGTGCATTTCTGGCATGCGCGGTTTTCGTTTCTCGGGCCAGTGGGTCCAAAGCCGCTCTCCCGACGCGCACGGGCCGTTTGTGAAATCTGCCAGCCCTGTGGCCCCATCCGGTAAGCAAGCGCACCTGTCTGCAGCAGGCTCTCTGGATCATGGACAACGCATGGCAATCCACGGCTTGGCATAATCACTGAGCTGACCACAATCTGTCCTTTTACGCAGCCGTTGAACGCGGCAACGGTACGCTTGCCAGACAGATGAACCACATCACGGCTTTTGTTCCATTTCTCAAATGCTGCCAATTGGTCCTTCCCCTCCCCGTCATTCTCAAGCCAGTTGCGCGCCACAAAACCTGCACCTCGCTTTTTGCTCAACGCGCGGCCCTCTTCTGTCATCACGCCGACCAAAGTACCTGTATCCGAAATAAGAACATCAGGCCGCTGTGTTCCCGACCAAATGACAAATGACGACGCCATTGCCACAGCACCCATCCACCGCAAACGCCCCCGCCAAAGCACCAGCATCAAGAACCCGAGCGCCAAAAGCGGCAAAACCCATGCATTCGGTCCCACAACATAGCTCCACGCTTGCGGAAGCTCTGCGATAAAGTTGGCCACATAAAGTATCCAGCGAACACCAAGGCTCATCACCCAAAGTCCTATTGCTTCAAGCCCGATGGGCGACAGCACCACGGCAACCACTGCTGCAGGGATCACCAGCACACCCATCAAGGGCACCAAGGCGAGGTTCGCCAGCAAACTGCACTGCGCAATTGCATTGAAATGCGCGGCACCTATCGGCGCAGTTGCAATGCCTGCCACTGCCGAGGAGATGAAGACCGCACTCACTGGTTTGAGCCACTTTAGCCCCATTGAGATCTCCCCATCCCTGATCCAACCAAAGATCGCCACCAACGCAGTTGTTGCCGCAAAAGACATCTGAAATCCCGGTCCCATGAGTGCCTCGGGTCGTAGAACCAACACAATCGTCGCTGCAATCGCCACGCCTCGCAAACTGATGGCGCGGCGTCCCAACATGAGCGCGACCAATGCGACCGCCACCATGACAAACGCCCGCTGGGTTGCAACATTCCCGCCAGACAGCGCAAGATAGCCTGCAGCGGCAATCAAAGCGCCACCCGCTGCGATACTGCGTGCAGGCACACGCAGAACCAAAGGGGGGATCAACGCCAAGGCAATCCTGAGTGCTGCAAACACAACGCCTGTCATCAAACCCATGTGCAGGCCCGAAATCGCAAGAAGATTCGCCAAGTTGCTCGCTCTCAGGTCATCCAGCGCGGATTGACTGATTGCAGAGCGGTCACCTGTCATAATTGCGGCTGCAAACCCGCCAGCATCACCGGCCAGCACCTCCTGTATCCGTGCAGAGGCTGACATACGCAGACGAAACACGCCCAACCCACTGCTGGGTTCCGCGACGCCCATTAACGGCGTACGGGAATAGCCGACAGCCCCCAAGCGCGCAAACCATGCGTGCCGTTGAAGCTCAAATCCCCCCGGTTCTACCGGACCAGAGGGCGTCTACAGATGCCCCGTCAGCATGACCTGCAACCCCGACTCAGCGCTGATATCATTGCTGCGATCCCCATGAAGGGAAATGCGCACGCGGGTCGGCGTGCGCGCAGGCGTCACTCGGTCCAACACAACACGGTCCAGTGTCAGCCGCAGGGCATCGGATTGGGATCTGTCAATGGCCACGATCCGCCCTTCAACAGCACCGTAGTACCTAAACTCAAGGACAGGCCCAGCAACAGAATGCGCCCGCGCTGCCGCCAACAGGAAACCAAGGCAAATCAGCATTCCCGCTGCTGCAAAAGGACGTGCAGGTTCCGGCAACCCTTTTGCAAAAGCTGCGCAAAACAGGCCAGCGACCCAACACGACCCAGGTGGAGCATTGTCGGCTCAAACCCGAGTTGAAAATACCCACCGATCCCGATCGCGAGGCAAACTGGTATCCAACCAAACAACGCTCCCCGCTGGGCGCGCATCATCTCGGCAAAGCTTTGCGCTGCGCCCATCGCTTGCCCCCGTTCACTGCACTGGATAGATAGGCGCAAACGATACGCCGTGCATGGTTACCAAATGGTAAACATGACCGATAAGTTAACGCAGTACCCTGCTGTACCGCCCCCGAAAGGACCTCTCATGTGCTCTGAAATCGTGACCCGCTTTGCCCCTTCGCCTACGGGTTTTCTGCACATTGGCGGCGCGCGTACTGCGCTGTTTAATTGGCTTTATGCCCGTGGCCGTGGCGGAAAATTTCTGCTCCGCATCGAGGACACGGACCGCGCACGGCACACCCCTGAAGCGACGGAAGCAATCCTGCAAGGGCTGAGCTGGCTCGGCCTTGATCATGACGGGGATGTTGTGAGCCAACACGAGATGGCACCACGTCACATCGAAGTGGCCCATGCTTTGCTAGAAAAAGGGGCAGCGTTCAAATGCTTTGCCACGCAAGAAGAGATCGAAGCGTTCCGCGAGGCTGCACGTGCCGAGGGGCACAGCACGCTCTATCGCTCCCCTTGGCGCGATGCGGATGCCACAACCTATCCCGATGCACCGTTTGTGATCCGCATCAAAGCACCTGATGGCGGTCAGACCGTAATTCGCGACACAGTTCAGGGCGATGTCACGATTGATAACGCACAGCTTGACGACATGATCTTGCTCCGCTCAGACGGCTCCCCTGTTTATATGTTGGCCGTGGTTGTCGACGATAACGATATGGGCGTGACCCATGTGATCCGCGGCGATGACCATCTTAACAACGCCGCACGCCAGATGATGATCTACCACGGCATGGGATGGGATGTCCCCGTCTGGTCGCATATTCCTCTCATTCACGGCTCTGACGGAAAAAAGATAAGCAAACGGCACGGCGCCTTGGGCGCGCAGGAATATCAGGCAATGGGTTATCCCGCTGCTGGCATGCGCAACTATCTTGCGCGGTTGGGATGGAGCCACGGTGACGATGAATTCTTTAGCGATGCGCACGCCAAGGAGTGGTTTGACGTCGACGGCATTCGCAAAAGCCCAGCACAATTTGACCTCAAAAAGCTCGAAAGTATCTGCGGGCAGCATATCGCAATCGCTGATGATGCCGCATTGCGGCATGAGATTGAGGCCTATCTAGCCGCAGCAGGCTTGCCCGCACTTTCTGACGCACAGTCATCAGGATTGGAACGTGCGCTTTATTGCCTCAAAGAGCGCGCGAAGACATTGCCAGAACTTATTGAAAAGGGTCACTTTGTCCTGACATCACGGCCCGTTGAATGCGACGAGAAAGCCGCAAAAAATCTTGATACGGTATCCCGTGGTATACTGGGAGAATTGACGCCACAGTTGCAAGATGTTAGCTGGGACCGAGAACCGCTTGAAGAGGTCCTGAACGGTTTTGCCGCCGCGAAAGACACCAAGTTCGGCAAGCTCGCCGGACCGCTACGCGCAGCCCTTGCAGGGCGTGCAGTGACACCTTCAGTATTCGATATGATGCTGGTGCTGGGCCGCGATGAAACATTGGCCCGCCTGACTGATGCGGCATCCTGAGACAGAAATAAATCTGTCGTTAAGGGTGTAATAGATAAGAAGAGTAAGGATGCGTTGGTAACAGCCCATGCAGTCCGCAGTGCCTCAGTGCGCTGGAAGCCAACCTAGAAGGGTAAATGCATGGCCGAGAGTACAAAACACGCGACGCTAACCGTTGGGGACAAAACAGTAGAACTTCCGATGTTCTCCCCGACATCCGGCCCTGACGTGATCGACATCCGCAAGCTCTATGCCCAAGCGGGTGTGTTCACCTACGATCCCGGTTTCACCTCCACCGCCTCTTGTGACAGCACGATCACATTTATCGATGGCGACGAAGGTATCCTGACGCACCGTGGCTATCCCATCGGGGAACTGGCCGAGAAATCCCATTATCTCGAAGTCTGCTATCTGTTGCTGTACGGCGAGCTGCCCTCCCCAACCGAGCTCGAAGACTTTGAAGCGCGTGTGACCAATCACACAATGCTGCATGAGCAGATGATGAACTTCTTCCGTGGCTTCCGCCGTGATGCGCATCCAATGGCCGTTATGGTTGGTGTCGTTGGCGCAATGTCTGCATTCTATCACGACAGCACCGACATCAACGACGAATGGCAGCGCGAAGTAGCCTCCATCCGTTTGATCGCCAAGATGCCAACGATTGCCGCTATGGCATACAAATACACAATCGGTCAGCCATTTGTATATCCGCGCAATGATCTCGATTATGCATCCAACTTCTTGCGCATGTGCTTTGCTGTGCCTGCCGAAGATTATATCGTTGATCCAATCCTCAGCCGTGCGATGGACCGTATCTTCACGCTCCACGCTGATCACGAACAGAACGCGTCTACATCAACTGTCCGTCTGGCCTCTTCTTCGGGTGCAAACCCCTTCGCTTGTATCGCTGCTGGCATCGCATGCCTTTGGGGCCCTGCCCACGGCGGCGCTAACCAAGCATGCCTTGAGATGCTCAAAGAGATAGGCAAACCGGATCGCATCCCCGAGTTCATCGCCCGTGCGAAGGATAAGGACGATCCGTTCCGCCTCATGGGCTTTGGTCACCGCGTCTACAAAAACTTCGATCCACGCGCCACAGTGATGAAGCAGTCAGCGGATGAAGTGCTGGAACTGATGGGGGTCGAGAACAACCCGATCCTTCAGGTCGCCAAAGAGCTTGAGAAGCAGGCATTGGAAGATCCGTACTTTGCAGAGAAGAAGCTGTTCCCCAATGTGGACTTCTATTCTGGCATCATTCTCGAAGCGATGGGCTTCCCAACTTCCATGTTCACGCCAATCTTTGCTCTGGCACGCACGGTCGGCTGGATCTCCCAGTGGAAAGAGCAGCTCAACGATCCACAGCTGAAAATTGGCCGCCCGCGCCAGTTGTATCAGGGCGCCGATGTGCGCGCCTATGTGGACATCGAAAAGCGCTAAACCGCCCGACTGTAACAGATCAAACCCGGATGCTTTTTGGGCCTCCGGGTTTTTTGTGTCCGCCCCAATTTGACAAGAATAAGGCAGGATCGTGCAACGCGCCCAAACTTGGTGAAATCACTAATCGATTCGCCTCCAGCGACGCGTTGACCATGCTTTGACTAAAAAGCGCCTGAAATCATTGCAGTATAATTCAAATCACCTGCGAATCGGAACATATATCGGGCTATTAGAACAAGTCTGTTCCGATCTAATCCCCTCTTTATCGGGTTATTATGCACAGGCCATTTGCCTTAATCGAAACAGAAAATCGCAAAATAGGGCGAAAATAAGGCATTGTTTCGCCCCTGAACACAATGGTTAACCCAAGCATGATCGGTTGTGGGAAGCCTGCGTACTCATTGTCTAACGGCGACACATAGAGGATTTGGATATGTTACTTTTACTTGCACTGGCAGTACCACTGGCCGTCTTCGGTCTCACAATTGGTGACGATGATGACCTGCCTGAGGAGCCTACGATTGAAGGCACGGATGAAGCGGACCCCCTTGAATGCACCCAAGCTACCGATTTCATCGACGGTCTGGATTGACATCCTGAACGGCGTTGCAGGAAACGAACTCATTCTGGGCCGTGGCGGTGATGACGTACTCCAAGGTGAAGATGGCGACGATATGCTGTGTTCCGGCGATGGCAATGACATCGTGACCGGCAACGTTGGCCAAGACTTCATCGAGGGCCAGGGCGGCGATGATTTCGTATCCGGCGATTATGGCTTTGATACGCTGAACGGCGATGAGGGCAACGATACGGTCCTTGGCGGTCGCGGTATTGACGAAGTGAATGGCGGCGAAGGCGACGACCTTGTATTCGGCGGCATCATTGATGGTGCTCCACTCAACCTTGAAGAGCTTGCAGAGCTGCGCGATGGCGGTTCCCTTGAAGCCATCAACGGCGGCTTGGACATGCGTGATGACAGCGTTGGCAATGTCCTCTCTGGTGGTGACGGTGATGATGATCTGATCCTTGGCTCAGGCGATATGGCAGATGGCAACAATGGTGCTGACACATATCACATCATGTCCGAGCAAAACGGTGATGCTGCTGCGATGATCAACAACTACGTCCCAGCCGATGATGCGGTCACAATTATCGTGGACGACATCGAGACGAACGAAGAGATCTTCGTAGACGATGAGGATGGTGATGCAGTTATCCGCCTTGGCGACGATGTGTTGGCCCGTGTGAGCGGTGCAGCTGGCACCATCTCGGCTACTGACATCACACTCATCGATCAGGGCCAAGTTGAAGCTTTTTTTGATCAAACCCAATGGCTGAAGTGCCCGCTGAAACTGCTGATCCAGTTGTGGCAGACGACCCGGTTGTAACAACCAATCCAGTGACTGCTGATCCTGCAGTAGTGGTTGATCCAGCTGCGCCTGTAACCTGAACCCAATGGCAGTGAGGGGTGGATTCGACGCCCCTCACGAACCTTACTGCCAGCAGACAGGAGATCCCCCCATGGCATCCATATACCAAGATCACCGTTACGAATGGTCCCAATCAAAAAGCCTCATGCCGATCCAAGCGCAATGCGAGCGCGGTTTGCAAGGCGCATTGGTTCCAGACAGCAGCGGTGAAACCGATCACATTGCAGTCGTATACGACAAGGGCGGCACACCACCTGAAATAATGATCAAACAAGTCTCAGGTTCTGTGCACCAAGTCCTAGCTGACGGGATCGCAGTTGCAATCGTTGCCCGTGTGTCCGGTGATGCACCGACCCCAGCAGACGTATTTCTGGTAGAGCGCGGCATTCATTCCTGAGTTATTGCAGTGCTCCGATTAAAAAAGGCCGCGACATCATCAATGTCGCGGCCTTTTTTAGTATTAGAGGGGCTTAACGACCTTCAAAAGACGCTGGCCGTTTTTCAACAAAGGCAAGGACGCCTTCTTTGAAGTCACGTGATTTACCGCATCTGCCTTGCTCTTGTGCTTCGAGCGTCAACTGCTCTTCCAAATCATTGTTCCAGCTTTCGCGGATCACATTCTTGACTGCAGCATAAGCTGCGGTGGGACCAGCCGCGAGATGTGCAGCTTTTCCGCGCCAATGGGCCTGAAACGTGTGATCTTCAACAGCCTCCCAAATCATGCCCCAGTCATCTGCCTGACGCGCACTGATCTTATCGGCAAACAAAGCAGCCCCCATCGCCTTGGCCATACCCATCTGACGCGGCATCGCATATGTACCGCCTGCATCGGGGATCAAACCGATACGCGTAAAAGCTTGAAGGAAGTACGCGCTCTCTGTGGCAAAGACGACGTCCGTCGCCAGTGCAAGGTTGGCCCCTGCCCCTGCCGCAGCCCCATTCACCGCAGCAATCGTTGGCACAGGGCAGTTTGTAATGGCGCGAAGCATGGGGGCATATTCATCACGCAACATCCGCTCAAGATCGATTGAACCAGTGCTGGCGGCATCACCCAGATCCTGACCCGAACAAAATGCCTTACCCGCTCCTGTGATGACAACAACACGCCCATCGCGACCGCCCGCCGTAAATGCATGCGCAATTTCGGCACGCATCTGGGTTGTCAGAGCATTATACTTATCCGCACGGTTCATGGTGATCACAGCCATGCCATCGGTCAGCTCATAGGTAATTGTTTGGTAATCCATAGCGCCCTCGTTGGTTTCAACTTTGGGGCGACACTATCACAGCGGCGCGGACCTGCCAGCCCAACGGGGCGTTACTTCTCAAGAATGTCTTTAAGGGCGGCGGCTTCATCATCGGTCAACACATCGTCTTGTGGCGCTTTTGCAGTGCTGCGTCCACGTACGTAAGCGACACCCACAAGACCCGCGATCAAAAGCATGAATGGACCTGCAGCCCAAAGGATCCAGTTCGCCCCACCAAACGTCGGCTTGAGCAATACAAATTCCCCATACCGCGCGACGATATAATCGAGCGTATCCTGATCACTGTCGCCCGCCACCAGACGTTCGCGCACAAGCAACCGCAGGTCTTTTGAAATCGGCGCATTGCTTTCGTCGATACTCTCACTTTGGCACACGGGGCAGCGCAGCCCTTTGGACAAATCAAGCGCACGTTGTTCCAATACAGGATCAGACAGCACCTCGTCAGGCTCTACCGCAAACAGCGGTGTCGCCAAAAGCATTAGGATCAGAATAAACCGTTTCATTCTGCAGGCACCGGAGCAGCTTTTTCTTTGGATTTGCGCGCGCCTGCCGCAACACGGAACCTTCGGTCAAAGAGGCTGAACAACCCACCAAGCGCCATCAGCGCACAGCCGACCCAAATCCAGCCTGTCATGACCTTGATATAGGTCCGCACCGCCCAGCCACCATTCTGCTGCTCATCCCCAATCACGAGGTAAAGGTCACGCTTCCAATTCTGGTGAATAGCCGCCTCAGTCGTGGGCATCTGTGCAACCGGATAGAACCGCTTTTCAGGTTCCAGCGTGCCAAGCGGTTTCCCCTCATGCACCACATCGATCACAGCACGGGTCGCAACATAGTTTGGACCGTTGATATTAGCGACGCTGCGCAGGGTCATCTCATAGCCATGCACTTCAAACGGTACGTCAATTTGTGCAACTTGGATATCCTCGACAGTCCATGCATAAATTCCTGCAACACCCATCATCGTTATGCCAAGGCCCGCATGCGCCGTTGCCTTACCCCAGTCCGCACCGGGAAGACGGAACAATCGGCCCAAACGGTTCGGCCTACGCCCTGTGCGTTGCGCAAGATCAATCACAACACCCATCAAGACCCAAACGCCGAGGAACATGCCAACAGGACCGATAAAACTGCGCCCCGTCTGCATCGCCCAGACCAAGCCACCAACCGCAACGCAGGCAATAAAGGCATATCGCAGCGGATAGAGCGCGCGGGCCATGGACGCCCGTTTCCACGGCATGCTGGACCCGATGGGCAGTGCGATGCCGAGCAATACCATAAATGGTGTGAATGCTGCGTCAAAGAACGGCGGTCCAACGCTCAATTTGCGGTCAAAGAACATCTCGGCCAACAGCGGCCACATGGTTCCGACGAAGACAACAAAGCAGGAGACAGCGAGCAATACGTTGTTCACGACCAGCGCACTCTCGCGACTGGCAAGGCCAAAGACGCCTTTGGCCTCCATCGTGCCAGCGCGCAGTGTAAACAAGATCAACGCTCCGCCCATAAAGAAGGCCATGATCGCAAGGATAAATACGCCACGATCAGGATCGTTGGCAAAGGCATGAACCGATGTCAGCAGGCCCGAGCGTACGATAAACGTTCCAATCAGCGAAAACCCGAATGCAAGAATGGCCAGCAAAATGGTCCAGCTTTTAAGTGCCTCCCGCTTTTCCACCACGATGGCAGAGTGCAGCAAGGCGGCCGCCAGCAACCACGGCATAAAGCTTGCGTTTTCAACAGGGTCCCAGAACCAGAAACCACCCCAGCCAAGCTCGTAGTAGGCCCACCAAGAACCAAGGGCGATGCCGATGGTCAAAAAGATCCACGCAGCCAACGTCCATGGACGCACCCAACGCCCCCATGCCGCGTCAACGCGACCCTCAATCAGGGCCGCCACAGCAAAGCTGAACGCCATGCTCAGGCCCACGTACCCAAGGTAAAGAAACGGTGGATGAAACGCCAAACCAGGATCTTGGAGCAGCGGATTGAGGTCTTGGCCGTCAAATGGCGGTACGGCCAAACGCTCAAACGGGTTGGATGTCAGCAAGATAAACGCCATAAACGCTACGCCAATGGAGGCTTGAACCGCCAACACCCGCGCCCGCAATGTGGCAGGCAGCTGCGAGCCAAACCACGCAGCCATAGCCCCAAACAGCGACACAATCAGCACCCAAAGAAGCATAGACCCCTCATGGTTGCCCCATGTTCCACTGATCTTATAGATCATCGGCTTCATCGAATGGCTGTTTGCAACCACCACCGACAGACTGAAATCTGATGTTGCAAACGCCCAAGTCAGCGCCCCGAAGGAGGCTGCCACCAGCAAAAACTGCACCGTCGCGGCAGGCTCAGCGACGGCCATCCAGCCGGACCACCCTTTGGCGGCCCCCACGAGAGGTACGATGGTTTGAATAACTGCCACACCAAAAGCGAGAAGCAGGGCGAAATGTCCAAGTTCTGTAATCATGTGCACAACATATGCGCTACATTCCACTCTTCCAATCACAATCGGACGCACACCGCCCCAAAGTCAAAAAGCCGCAGGGCCTAGCGGCTTCCCAACCACTCCGAAAGGGCAGGATTGTCACCAGCCTTCAGCGCCTGTGCGCTTAACCGCACGTCCGAGCCTGCATCGGCAACACCAACTGTATCCGCACGAATTTTTCCGATCATCGCGATATTCTCGACAACTTGCGGCACATGCTGAACTGTCTCAACGATACTGCGCTGAAATTCCTGTGATTTCACCTGATACCGCGCACCAAAGTAGAACGAGACGATAACCCCAAGCAGCCACCACAGCGGCTCTGGCACCAATGCGATCCCCTGCATACGCTGCGCGAACCACAAGGGAGCAAACATCGCAGAGACAAACAATCCAAGTGTCCCCAGAGCCAGCGCAGGGCGCGGCAATCTGTTGACCCCGTCCATAAACTTGTCAAACCCGCCTTTGACTGGGGCTGCAAACTCGTCACCGTACTGGCGCATCGCCTGACTTTGCACCTTGGCGCCTCGGGCTGCACCCGTTTCTGCATTTTCGCGAAACACTTCCACAGTGTCTCGCACCACGTTGCGGTCGCCGTCAAACACGATGCACAAAAGGCTCTCGATCATCCCCATTGTGCTGTCCTCGCTTTGAATTCTTGTTTTGTGAGGTGGTATTGTGGCGCGATGAATTCCTCTGCACGGATGATCCAGCCGCCCTTCCCTCCTGCCCACGTTCTGGCAACCTTGCGGCTGGCCGTGCGACGATCTGCCAAGCGGAAATAGTAATTGCGCCGCGCAATGCCGTAAGCATCCACCAGATGATCAGGTAAGGCGCGATACGCCACGCGGACCGCAGCAATGCTTTGCGGACCCAAGGCACCATCAACCGTTACAGAATACCCCATCTCAACCAGCAACCGCTGCAATATCTTCACTGCATTGCCGCCTGCGTCCGCGTCAAACGCCGCACATCCGCAGCGGTAACAGCCCCATCACGGTCAAGGCGGCGCATAGTATGGATGGTCACACCAAAGTTGGTCGCACCTCCCAGATCATCGGGATCGTTCACATAGCCGCCTTTTCGGTGCACAATTCCTTCGGCAATTTGTCGGACCGTTTGCATGTTTTTTCCCATCAAATCAGGGGGAAAGAACACCATAAAACGGTTAACGTACAATCAGCAGGGCGTACGGTGTCAGCTGTCTGGCTCTTGGTAGACACCCTGCGCCTTCAGCGCATCCACAACTTCCTTAGGCATATACGTCTCGTCATGTCTGGCAAGTATTTCAGTAGCTTGAAAGACGCCGTTAATGTAACGACCCGTGCCAACCATGCCCTCGTTCTCACCGAACAAGTCAGGCAACACTCCAGTATACACCACCGCAACACTCGCCCCACCATCAGTCACAGAGAAACTGATCTGCTCTCCCTGACCACGCTTGAGCGTGCCCTCCTCAACCAATCCGCCGATGCGAAACGTTTCCGTCGGGCTTGGCGGTTCAGCAATCACTTGGGTCGGTGCACGGAAAAAGTTGATCCCATCCCGCATGCCATACCCGATCAGGGCCGTCGATCCGATCAACGCCACAACCGCCACAGCGATAAGTTGACTACGGCGCTGCTTCTTAAGGCTTTTCATTGTGAACTCCGATCAAAGAACAGGGACAGAAATCTTATGGAAACAAGGGAGTCATCATCAGCCCCTTGGTCTCATCAATACCTAACATCAGATTGGCGTTTTGCAACGCTTGGCCCGAGGAACCTTTTGTCAGGTTGTCCAAAGCAGCGACAACAATCGCACGCCCTTCAATACGGTCCCCCGTCACGCCGATATGGCAGAAGTTGGAACCACGAATATGGCGCGTCGATGGTGCTTCACCGAAAGGCAGCACATCAATGAACGGCTCATCCGTATATGCCGTAACGAGTGCCGCGTGAATGACCTGCGCGTCCCCCTTCAAATAGCAGGTGGCAAGGATACCGCGGTTTGCAGGCATGAGATGCGGCGTGAACTGCACCTTTACATCGCGCCCTGCGATCAGTGAGAACTCCTGATCAAACTCGCCCAAATGGCGGTGCGTACCTCCAAGAGCGTACGCATGGTACCCTTCCGATAGCTCCGCGTGTAGTAGGTTTTCCTTAAGCGCCCGCCCCGCGCCAGACACCGCGCATTTGAGGTCCAGAATGATGTCATCCAGATCAATAAGTTTGGCTTCGATCAGTGGGCGCAGGGCAAGCTGTCCCGTCGCTGCGTTGCAGCCCGTCCCCGCCACAATCCGCGCCGATTTAATCTCGTCGCGGTAGAACTCCGTTAGTCCATAAACCGCCTCCGCCTGCTGCTCCAAGGCTGCATGTGGGTTGCCATACCAGCGCTCATATTCTTCGGGGTCGCGCAGACGAAAATCGGCCGACAGGTCCACGATCTTGAGCGTCTTTGGCAGCTTCGAAATGACCTCCTGCGACGTCTTGTGCGGCAATGCACAAAAGCACAGGTCAATGGTCGAAAAATCAATCTCTTCCATCTTCACCAGATCGGGCAGATCAAGATGGCGCAGATGCGGGAACACCGACGCCATGCTTTGACCCGCTTTAGAGTTGCCTCCCAAAGCTTTGATTTTCATGGAAGAGTGGCCTGAAATCAGCCGGATCAGCTCAGCACCAGTGTAGCCAGAGGCACCCAGAATTGCGATATTATATGTCATGTCTTAAGTCCTGAAAGAAACGTGGGAAGATGAAACCGCAGCATCACGCGGCGGTAAATGTCATCTCTCGTCGCAAGAATTGTGTCGCACGGCGGCTCACTTGCTTAGGATCGCCCGTGGTTAGAAACGCCGCTTCGCCACTGCCCGCTTTGTCAGGGTGACGGATGAGGTAATCGGCAAGGCTTTCGGCCACCAGATCGGCCTGACTGAAGACGGACACATCAACGCCCAGCGCATCCTGAAACGCATCCTTCATCAACGGATAGTGCGTGCAGCCCAAAATAGCTGCTTGCGGCTTTGGCATCTTGCGCTTGAGCGCGTCCACATGGCTGTGCACCATAGCCTCGGCCAAAATCATATCGCCCTCTTCAATGGCATCCACGACGCCGCCGCAGGCCTGCGCCTCGACATCCACACCAATCGCACGAAAGGCGAGTTCACGCTGGAACGCACGGGTGGCAACAGTTGCAGGCGTGGCAAACAGCGCCACATGCTGCACAGCCACCTCACGCGGCGGAGAGTTATCGCCCCATTGCCGCTCAGTCAGTGCCTCGATCAGAGGTACAAAAACACCCAGCACCCGCTTGTCAGACGGCACCCAGCCTTCCTGCATCCGCCGCAACGCTGCCGCAGAGGCCGTATTGCACGCCAGTACGACCAGATCACAACCCGCATCAAACAGCCGCTGAGTGGCAGCAACAGTCAGATCATAAATATCATCTGCACTGCGCACGCCGTAAGGCGCATTCGCACTATCGGCAAGATAGACAAAATCCTGATCAGGCAACCGCTTTTGCACAGCTTCCCAAATGGTCAACCCGCCCAAGCCACTGTCAAAAATACCTACTGCCATATGCGCTCACCGGCCCTTGCAATTCATACTGTACCGAAACACCCCAGCACAGTTTGGACAAGCCTTTACGCCGTTCCGCAGCTGAAATCCACAGTCTTGAAGCCTACCCGGCCGCTTTTGCCATGGGTGCGCCGCCTGCGCGGATCACACTCAACAATTCTTCGCGCCGCTTTGCTGCCTTGGCCTCATTGGCCTCCTTCACAGGACCAAACCCGCGAATTTGCAGCGGCAGTTCAGCGAGTGCGACAACAGCATCACGCGTGTCTTCATCCAACTTGGGCAGAACGTCGCGCATATCAGCCTCATACTGCTTGATCAGTGCGCGCTCCATCTTTCGCTCGGCGGTATAGCCGCACACGTCCAGCGGCGTACCGCGCAGACGCTTCAACTTTGCCATCATACGCAAGGGCCGCTCCAACCACGGACCAAACTCACGCTTGAGCGGACGCCCGTTCGGCCCCATCTTCGAGAGCATCGGCGGGGCGAGATTAAAGGACATTTTGAAATCCCCCTCAAATTCGGCCTGCGCCTTATCACGCGAGGACAGCAACAGCCGCGCCACTTCATATTCATCCTTGTAAGACAGAAGCTTATGATAACCCTGCGCCACAGCTTCGCTGACTGCTACATCCGAAATCTTGTCGAGCATTTTGCCATAGCGTTTGGCGAGACCCTTCCCCTGATAGACAATCAGATGCTCTTTGCGGAAGGCGACCTTTTCCTCCAGCGACTTGGGCAAAGCCACCACACTAGGCGTCAACAAAGCTGCTGCCTCCGCAGGATACAACACCGCCCAGCGCCCGATCTCAAAGGCGCGCAAGTTACGCTCGACTGCGGCACCGTTCAGACGGATGGCATCCATCACCGCCTCAAATGTCAGCGGGATCAGCCCACGCTGCCACGCACCACCAAAGATCATCATGTTGGAAAAGATGCTATCGCCCAGCGTGGCCTTTGCCAGATCGGAAGCATCAAACATCGACAGATTATCTTTGAGCCGCGCTTCAAGCGCCAGTTCCAAACGGTCAAACGGCATCTTGAACTCTGTATCGCGTGTGAAATCGCCCGTAATAATCTGGTGAGAGTTTACAACCGCCCCTGTCCGCTCCGACGAAGTCAGGCCTAGCGTCTTGCTCCCACCCGAAGTGACCAAATCGCCACCAATAAGCGCATCACATTCCCCCGTGGCCACACGAATGGCCGAGATATCCTCTGGCCGATTGGACAAGCGGCAGTGGATGTTCACAGCACCACCCTTTTGGGCGAGGCCTGCCATCTCCATCATGCCAGCCCCTTTGCCATCTATCTGCGCAGCTTGCGCCAGCACTGCGCCAATGGTCACAACACCCGTACCACCGACACCCGTAATCACGACGTTATAAGTGCCGTTGATCGCAGGCAGCTCCGGCATCGGCAGATCGGCGATCTTTACCTCAGTGGTGGCTTCCTTGCGCACGGTTGCCCCTTCCAGCGTCACAAAAGACGGGCAAAACCCGTTAACGCAGGAGAAGTCCTTGTTACACGACGACTGATCAATCGCCCGCTTGCGCCCAAGTTCTGTATCCGCTGGCACGATGGACACGCAGTTAGATTGCACACCACAATCGCCACAGCCTTCGCAAACATCCGTGTTGATGAACATCCGCTTGTCCGGATCGGGGAACAGCCCGCGCTTGCGGCGGCGGCGCTTTTCAGCGGCACAGGTCTGGGCATAGACGATCGCACTGACCCCCTGCACTTTCGCAAGCCGCGTTTGCACATTCATCAGCTCTGCGCGCTCGAACATCTCGACACCCGAGAACCCTGCGGCCTCGATGTCTTCTTTCTCGTCGTACACAACGACAAGCTCTTTAATCCCCATAGCCTTCAACTCAGCCACAATGCGCTGCGCATCCAAATCACCCTCGTTGTGCTGCCCGCCTGTCATGGCAACCGCATCGTTATAGAGGATTTTGTAGGTCATGTTAGTGCCCGCCGCGACAGCAGCGCGGATCGCCTGAATACCTGAGTGGTTGTACGTCCCGTCCCCGATATTCTGGAACACATGCGGCGTGGTGGAGAACGGCGCCTCCCCGATCCAGTTCGCCCCCTCTGCCCCCATATGGGTAAAGCCTAGGGTTTCACGGTCCATCCACTGCGCCATGAAGTGACAGCCAATTCCAGCATAGGCGCGGCTGCCCTCTGGTACTTTGGTGGAGGAGTTGTGTGGACAGCCCGAACAGAAGTACGGCAAACGTCCTGCCAACTCCTCGGCATTGTCCGCCCTTTTGGCGTCAGCCAGATCAGCAAGCCCCGCACGGATCTTATCCGTCCCACGCCCCTCGTCACACAGAACATTGCCCAGCTTTTCTGCTATATCCACAGGATCAAGCGCCCAAGCCGCCGAAAAGAAAGCGATCCCTTCTTTGGTCCCACCAAACACCCGCTGGCCCGAGCGGCTGTCAAACAATGCTTCCTTGATCTGCACTTCGATCAGCTTGCGCTTTTCCTCGACGACGATGATGAGATCAAGACCGTCCGCCCATTCCTTGAATCCGCGCATGTCCAACGGCCAAGTCTGACCCACTTTATATGTCGTGATCCCCAAACGCTCCGCCTCGTCAGCGTCGATGTTGAGCAATGACATGGCATGCACCAAATCGAGGTAGTTCTTACCCGCCGCGACAAAGCCGATCTTGGCCCCTGCTTTGCCCCAAACACGTTTGTCGATCTTGTTGGCATAGGCGAACGCCTCGGCAGCAGCCTTCTTATGATTGATAAGCCGCGCCTCTTGCACAATGCGGTCATCCACCAGACGGATGTTCAGG
>CAWVZA010000029.1:0-22690 GCA_963934545.1 uncultured Sulfitobacter sp. | reverse complement strand
TGCTGTTCCGATCTTGATATGATCTGCTGCCGTCCTGCACGCGGTGGCAGCTCTGTTCCTGTCAGTCCAACACGCTCTCCCCCACGGTTGAGCATGATTGCAATGGCGATGGCCAAAACCCGTGCGCGTTCAATTTTTTCTGGAATAGCGTCGGAGGAGGTGAAGCGCATCGATGCACCCTGATCGATCCAAAGCATCACAGATTGTGCAATCTGCCACTCGCGCTCACGCACGAACTCCGTATCGCCCATGGCAGAGCGGCGGTAGTCAATTGCGCGGCGGCTGTCGCCCATTTGAGCAGGCCGGTATTGCCAGAAATCGTCCCCCGCACCTGCGCGCCTGCGGCCATGTGCGCCCAATAGGACGGCACCAGCCAGATGCTCAGCCCGTGCCAGAAGGGCGGGAAATGCCGCCGCTTCGGTCTCGGACGTGGCGCGCAGAGCGAGGGGATTGCTCATGCAACGGCAGCTTTTGGTGAGGCAAGGGCGGCTGCAGTCTCGTCAATGAGTGCGGTGAGGCTGTCACCTCGTGCGCGTGCGGCAAAGTTAAGTGCCATGCGGTGGGTCAGGACAGGCCGCGCCATATCAATTACATCCTCGGCGGAAGGCGCCAAACGCCCCTGCAACAAGGCACGCGCACGCACGGCCAGCATCAACGCCTGTGCTGCACGTGGGCCGGGACCCCATGCAACAGTCTCTTTCACACGCGCACTTACGCCTTCTTCGTCGGGGCGGAAGGCACGGACCAGATCAAGGATCATCTCGACCACACTATCGCCGACAGGCATCCGGCGCAAAAGGTGCTGTGTGGCCAGAAGCTCACCAGAAGTAAAGACTTCTACGGATTGGCCTTCGGCTTCACCCGTGGTCGTGATCAGGATATCACGCTCGGTCGCGCGATCAGGGTATTCGATATCGATCTGCACAAGGAAGCGGTCAAGCTGCGCTTCGGGAAGGGGGTATGTCCCCTCCTGCTCAATCGGGTTTTGCGTGGCTAGAACATGGAACGGTTTGCCCAACGGGCGGTTCTGGCCTGCTACGGTCACCGTTTTTTCCTGCATCGCCTGCAAAAGTGCGGATTGTGTGCGCGGGGATGCGCGGTTGATTTCATCTGCCATCAGAAGTTGGCAAAATACCGGACCCTCTATAAAGCGAAAGCTGCGGGACCCAGATGCGTCCGTATCCAAGACTTCCGACCCCAGAATATCCGCGGGCATCAGATCTGGCGTGAACTGCACGCGTTTGCCGTCCATGCCCATAACTGTGCTCAGGGTCTCGACCAATCGCGTCTTGCCCAAGCCCGGCAAACCGACAAGCAATCCATGACCGCCGCAAAGCAGTGCCGTCAGCGTAAGCTCGACAACGCGCTCTTGTCCGATGAACTGCGCAGTAATGGATTTTTTCGCCTCACCCAGCTTTTCGCCCAATGCTTCGATCTGTTCGACCATGTCTTCGATGGCCAGCTCGTTTGAGGCTTGTGTGTCCGCTTGGGTCATGACTTCTCCGCTGTGCAGGTTATATCGTTATTATGTAAGTGTATCTCGATTAGAGGGAATGGCAAAAGCTATGAGCGGACAAAAAACTGTGACCCCATCGGCGGAAGGGCTCGCTGCTTCCATAAAAGCCACAAAAACACGCGGTTTGCCGCCGGTCGAGACGTGGAACCCACCTTTTTGTGGTGACATAGATATAGAAATTCGCCGTGACGGGACGTGGTTTTACGAAGGTACACCCATAGGCAGACCTGGTCTGGTGAAGCTGTTTGCGTCGATTCTGTTACGGGAGGAGGATAAATACTTCCTCGTGACCCCTGTCGAGAAGGTTGGTATTCGGGTCCACGACGCCCCGTTCATCGCTGTAGATTTCGAGACTTCTGGAGAGGGAGATGCGCAACGCCTGACCTTCACCACGAACCTTGAGGATATCACGGTCGCAGGGCCTAGTGCACCGTTGCGGTTTGCGAGAGATGCCGAGACTGGTGAGCCATCGCCCTATGTCCGCGTGCGGCGTAACTTGGAAGCACTGATTGATCGCAAGAGCTTTTACCGTTTGGTAGATTTGGGGACGCACCATGACGGTTGGTTTGGTGTCTGGTCGGGTGGAGCATTCTTTGGCATCATTCCATCCGACGAACTTCCGCCCGAAGAATGACAAGCGAATAAGGAACCAGTGCGTGAAAGCTGCTGCCAATCTAAGCCATCTTTAGCCTGAGTTGCCCTACCTAGACCGCTTTGATGCCGCTTCGGCTGCGGGGTTTAGTGCGGTCGAAGTTCTGTTTCCTTACGATGTACCAGCAAAGGACACAAAACGCGCATTGATGCGCGGTGGATTAAAAATGGTTTTGATCAATGCGCCTCCGCCTAACTACACGGGTGGTGCGCGCGGTTTTGCGGCGATTGCGGGCGACGAGGCGCGGTTTGCCTACGACATGCGGCGTACGGGACGATATGCGCAAGAGCTGCGTGTTCCTATGCTGCATGTCATGTCTGGTGTGGCCCAAGGGCATGAAGCCAAAGCCACAATGATTGCCAATCTCAAGGCTGCAACACAAAGCGCACATGAGGGCCTTACCCTCACGTTAGAGCCGCTTTGCCCACAGTCGCAGCCTGATTATTTCCTGAATGATTATGCTTTGGCGGCAGAGATTATTGCAGCTGTTGGTGCACCAAATTTGGGTCTGCAGTTTGACAGTTATCATGCACAGATGATTCATGGGGACGCCGTAGATGTCTTCAGAAAATACCGTGATCTGATTGTTCATGTGCAGATTGGTGATACGCCCGAACGTGGGGCACTGGGGAGTGGTGATGTGAATTTCGCCGCATTGTTCTCTGAGATGCGGACTTCTGGCTACGATGGTTGGGTCAGTGGAGAGTACACGCCTGGGACCTCAACAAAAGACACTCTTGGTTGGATGGAGATGCTGTAGCTTTTTTGATCAGGCAGCTTTTTCTGGGAAGAAAACGCACGGATCACCTGTCTGCCACTGTGAGAATTTATGCATGGTGAGCGAGAACTTTGATGAGGCAAGGAACGCGTCGAGCCATGATTGGAGGTCTGGCCAAGGTTGTGCGTCGAACCATGCTTTATCGATGAACGCAAACTGGCGCACAAAGGGGGCGATTGCATAGTCAGCCAATGTCGCTTTTTCAAACAGCCATGGACCCAGCATCGCATCAAGTTCGCTGAGGAATGCGCTGGCAACCGCACGATGTTTTGACGCGTCTTCATCGGGAAAGCGGCTTGCGTATTTGGTTCGGTCCAGTGCGTGTTTGAACGGACCATCACAACGCACAATCAGGTCATTGCCCTCATGTGGCATATCGAGCCAACCAAGCGGATCATTCTCGGCAAGCGCCCAACGCATGATATCAATACTCTCGTCGATAACACCACCTGAGTGGACAAGACACGGCACTGTGCCAGAGGGAGAGACATCAAGAAACGCTTGTGGCTTATCGCGTAACACAACTTCACGCAGTTCGACCTGCAACCCTCCCGCCAAAAGCGCAAGGCGTGCGCGCATCGCATAAGGGCAACGGCGAAAGGAGTAGAGGACGTGAACCACCTCAGTGAGCCTCCGCCCAGTTCGCCCCCGTACCTGCATCAACGCTGAGCTTCACATCGAGCTTCACCACGGGATCGGAGGCGTTCTCCATAATGTCACGTGCAACTTTGATCAGATCATCCTCGGCACCCTTCTCCACTTCGAACAACAACTCGTCGTGGACTTGGAGCAGCATTTTGGCGGGCAGGCCCTCGATCGCATCAGGCATACGGATCATGGCGCGGCGAATTACATCGGCGGCGGTCCCTTGGATCGGCGCATTGATCGCGGCGCGAGCAGCAAACCCTGCGCGCGGTCCTTTGGACGCAATCTCTGGCGTGTTGATCTTGCGCCCGAACAGAGTTTGGACAAAGCCATGCTCTTTTGCGAAGGCCTTGGTATCATCCATGTAAGTGCGGATGCCGGGGAAGCGCTCAAAATAGCGATCGATAAAGCCCTGTGCCTCGGCGCGTGGAATACGCAGATTGCGGGCGAGGCCAAAACCGGAGATGCCATAGATTACGCCAAAGTTGATGGCCTTGGCTTGACGTCGAATATCGGATGTCATCTCTTCCATCGGGACATTGAACATTTCGCTTGCCGTCATCGCATGAATGTCGAGGCCATCGGAGAATGCCTGTTTCAGCGCAGGCAGATTGGCGATGTGTGCCAGCAGGCGCAGTTCGATTTGTGAGTAGTCCAGCGCCACCAGTATTTTGCCCTCTTCTGCAACGAATGCCTCACGAATGCGGCGACCTTCCTCACTTCGGATTGGGATATTTTGGAGGTTTGGATCGGTGGAGGACAATCGCCCCGTTGAAGCACCAGTGATAGAATACGACGTATGCACGCGACCCGTTTCAGGATTGACGTGGGTCTGGAGCGCGTCTGTATAGGTCGATTTCAGCTTGGAAAGCTGCCGCCAATCCAGCACGCGTGCGGGCAGGGCGTGCTCTGTTGCGAGGTCTTCAAGCACATCGACACCCGTGGCATAGGCGCCCGTCTTGCCCTTTTTCCCACCCTCAAGGGCCATCTCGTCAAATAGGATTTCGCCCAACTGCTTGGGAGAGCCTACGTTAAATGGCCGACCTGCAAGCTCATGAATTTCCGCCTCAAGCCCTGCCATTTTTTGGGCAAATGCATTGGACATGCGACTCAGAGTGTCGCGGTCGACTTTCACGCCGTGCCGCTCCATCTGCATTAGCACATGGACCAATGGCCGCTCCATCGTCTCATACACGCGGGTCGTGCCAATGCGGTGCAGCATAGGCTTGAACTGCTGCCACAAACGCAAAGTAATGTCCGCATCCTCAGCTGCATAAGGGACGGCTTCGTCCAATGGTACCTTGTCAAAAGTGATTGCGGACTTGCCAGAGCCGAGCAGTGGTTTGATTGGGATCGGAGTGTGGTTGAGGTATCGCTCGGACAGTGTATCCATGCCGTGGCCGTGCAGACCTGCGTGCATCGCGTAGGACATCAGCATCGTGTCGTCGAAGGGGGTCACTGCGATACCAAGCTGTGCAAAAATCTTGGCGTCATACTTCATGTTCTGGCCAATCTTCAGGATCGACGGATCACAGAGCATTGGAGTGAGCATCTCGAGCACCTCTTCCAGCGCCATCTGTCCCTCGGCCAGATCGTCAGAGCCGAACAAATCATCGCCTCGATTGGCCTTGTGGATGATCGGGATATAGCAAGCCTCACCTGCCTCCACACAAAGTGAGATACCGACCAGATCAGCGACCATATCGTCGAGGCCAGTTGTCTCCGTATCTACGGCGACATAGCCACGCGTATAAATCTTATCGATCCATTTTTGCAGCGTCGCCTTGTCGCCCACGCTTGTGTAGGTGGCCTCACTGAAAGGTACGACTTCGATATCAGGCGCATCGGCGCTGGGCGCGGCTTCGGGAATGGCGGGCGCTTCGACCTTGAGCGTGTTCGCGATCCGCTGTGTTAGCGTGCGGAACTCCATTTCGGTTAGGAATTTGAGCAACTTTTCAGGATCGGGGTCGCGGGTTTCCAGATCATCAAGGGTAAAGTCGAGTGGCGTTTTTTCGTCCAGCAGCACCAGCCGCCGCGACAAACGGATTTGATCCGCATTGTCGATGAGCGTTTGGCGGCGCTTGGGTTGCTTGATCTCACCTGCACGCTCCAGCAATGCATCTAGGTCGCCGTATTCATTGATCAGAAGTGCTGCGGTTTTGATCCCGATACCGGGCGCGCCAGGTACGTTATCAGCAGTGTCACCTGCCAGTGCCTGCACATCGACCACCCGCTCGGGATAGACGCCAAATTTGGCAAGCACGCCTTCGCGGTCGATGGTGTTGTTCTTCATAGCGTCAAACATCTCGACGCCGCCACCAACCAGTTGCATCATATCTTTGTCGGAGCTGATTATGGTACAACGCCCACCCGCCTCACGCGCCTGAACTGCCAAGGTCGCGATGATGTCATCGGCCTCATACCCTTCCTTTTCTTCACACGCGATGTTGAAGGCATGGGTGGCTTCACGGGTCAGGGGCATCTGCGGGCGCAGGTCTTCTGGCATGGCCGCGCGGTTGGCCTTGTACTGATCGTACATATCGTTGCGGAAGGTGTGGGAGCCTTTGTCGAAAATCACGGCAACGTGGGTGACATCCCCGCCAGCGTTCCCTTCGACATAGCGTTGCAGCATGTTGCAAAAGCCAGACACCGCCCCGATGGGCAGCCCGTCGGATTTGCGCGTGAGCGGCGGCAGCGCGTGGTAGGCGCGAAAGATAAACGCGGAACCGTCGATCAGATGAAGGTGGTGACCTTTGCCAAATGCCATATGCGCGTGCTCCTCAAATGCGGTGAATTTCCTTTTGCCACGCCAAGGACGGGCTCACCAGAGGGGATGCACGCGAAGTTGCCTTAGACTTTGCCTTCAAACCCTTCGAGGATGAACTTGCAGTCGCAATAGCCGCATTCGACAAAACCTTTGTCGGCAGGGATTTGCAGCCAGACGCGGGGATGTCCACCTGCGCCGCCGTCACATGCGATGCGGTTTGTTGTGACGATGTGGGTCTCTGGTGCGTTCAATGTCATGTCATGGCCTTTGAGCATGGGGGAATTCGTTTGCGTTCTTATGGCTAAAGCACGCGGTGCGGGCAAGGGGAACGCAGATTGCAGGCGTTCGATCCAGATTTTACAGGCAAAAAGTTGCAAACTGATAAAGTGGTTCAAGTAAGCCCTCATGCTGGTTACAAGGCGCTATTATTCCTGTTTCAGTTGGAGCTACCCTTTCCGATGACCATTCCTAAGCCTGTTGTTCTTTGCATTCTTGATGGTTGGGGCATTGGTGCTGTGCCCAAAGGCAATGCGCCATTGTTGGCAAAGACGCCCACGATGGATCGATTGATAGCTACGGGACCTTCTGCGACGCTCACAACATTCGGGCCGGATGTGGGGCTGCCGCGCGGTCAGATGGGTAATTCCGAGGTGGGGCATACTAATATAGGCGCAGGCCGTATTGTGGCGATGGACCTTGGCCAGATAGATCTGGCGATTGAAGAAGGCAGCTTTGCCAAAAACGGACCGATGCGAGATTTTATCGCAGCTATGAAGGCATCGGGTGGCGTTGCGCATTTGATGGGCTTGGCCTCGTCAGGTGGCGTACACGGGCACATCTCCCACATGATAGCAGCAGTGCAAGCATTGGCCGATGAGGGTATCCGCGTTGTCATTCATGCCCTCACGGATGGTCGCGATGTAGCACCGCAATCCGCATTGGCCGACCTTGAGCAGCTTCTGTCTGCTTTGCCAGAAACAGCAAAAATTGTGACCCTAACAGGGCGGTATTACGCATTGGACCGTGATAATCGGTGGGATCGCGTTTCGCTTGCCTACAGCGCAATTGCACGAGGCGAGTGTGCTGAAGCACGTGGCGCGCAAGAGGCCGTTCACGATGCTTATGGCGCAGGAGTTACGGATGAATTCATAAAGCCGTGTGTGATTGGTGACTACGCTGGTGCACAGGACGGTGATGGGTTTTTCTGCCTCAATTTTCGTGCTGACCGCGCTCGCGAAATTATGGCTGCACTGGCTGGGCCAAAGTTTAACGCTTTTGATCGTGGCACGCCTGTAAAATGGGCTGCGGTGATGGGGATGGCAGCTTATTCAACCGTTCATGGCACATTCATGACGACCATGTATCCCAAGCCAGAAATCAAAAATACGCTCGGTGCTTGGGTTGCGGCCAAGGGGTTGCGCCAGTTCCGTTTGGCCGAGACTGAGAAGTATCCACATGTGACATTCTTTCTAAATGGTGGCGCAGAGGACCCTGAAGTGGGTGAAGACCGGTTCATGCCGCTCTCCCCAAAAGTCGCGACTTATGATCTGCAACCAGAAATGTCCTGTGCTCAAGTGACGGAGCAATTCGTGAAAGCGATTGAAGAGCAATATGATCTAATCGTCGTAAATTATGCCAACCCTGATATGGTCGGCCATACAGGCGATTTACAGGCTGCGATTGCGGCTTGTGAAGCGGTGGATACAGGCCTTGGTCAAGTAGTTGATGCTCTTGAAAAAGTGGGTGGAGCGATGATTGTGACGGCAGATCATGGAAATTGCGAAATGATGATCGATCCCAAGACGGGTGGCCCGCATACGGCGCACACACTGAACCCTGTCCCTGTAGTTGTTGTCGGTGCGCCTAAGGGTTCAAACTTGCGCATAGGGCGTTTGGCGGATCTCGCGCCGACTGTTCTGGCGCTGATGGGGCTTGATCAGCCCGCGGAGATGACGGGAGAGAGTTTGCTAACATGATTTTGTGCGCCGCCCTTTTTGTTCTGGCCTTTGCTAGCTCTGCCAACGCTCAAGGGGACGCAGCAACACAGGCGCGTGCAGCGGTCACCATGTTGGAAGAAGCCGCAGTCCAGCTCGAGCAGGTTGATGGCGCGCGGGACCGTGTTCAGGCGCTTACTCAAACCATTCAGGCATTTGAGACGGGTTTGGCTGCGATGCGCACGGGGCTTAGGCAGGCTGCTATTCGTGAGGCGCAGCTGAGTTCAAGGCTCGCGGCGCGGGACGGAGAAGTGGGCCAGCTCCTCGCAGTGTTACAAAGCATTGGTACAGACACGCCTAAAGCGCTGCTGCACCCCGACGGCCCTACAGGCACAGCAAGGGCAGGCCTGTTGTTGGCAGAATTGACGCCAGCGCTTAATCAACGTGCGGATCAACTGCGCCGTGATCTGGAAGATGTGCAAACCCTGCGCAGCCTTCAAACAAATGCCGAGGAACGACTGCGTGCCAGCCTCACAGCGGTGCAAGCGGCGCGTACTGCATTGAACCGAGCAATGGCTGAACGCACTAACTTTCCAAAGCGGTTTACCGAAGATCCTGTCTCTACAGCGGTTCTGATTGCTTCTACCGAGACACTTGGTGGATTTGCGTCAGGTTTGTCGCAGATCGTGACAGGTGAAGACATCAATGTGGAAGTCCCAGTTTCAATAGAAGGCCAGATTGGGACCTTGCCGCTGCCCGTGCAAAGCATTGTATTGCGCGGTATGAACGAAGCCGATGCTGCTGGCGTTACGCGTCCGGGTCTTTTGTTGGCGACACGTCCGCGTGCGATTGTCACATCGCCTACCGCAGCAACAATACGGTATCAGGGGCCTCTCTTGGACTTTGGCAATGTGATGATCCTTGAACCTCGCGCAGATACGCTATTTGTTCTTGCAGGATTAGAGACAGTATATGGTGAAATTGGGCAGGTTATTGCCGCTGGTACGCCGATTGGGCTTATGGATGGGGTCGATGCGGGTAGTGAATTGTCAACAGATGGTGATGACACTGGCGCTGCGCGCTCAGAAACGCTCTATATAGAAGTCAGACAAGATAATGTTCCCCAAGATCCCGCATCTTGGTTCAGAACCGACAAGGATGGATAGCGAATGAAGAAGTTTTTGATGGCTGCCGCTGGTGGTACGTTCCTCGGGGTGGTTGTCACAACCCAGATTGCGGCACCCTTGCTCGCGCAAGAAGCAGCGAAGACTGAGAATGTGTACGAGCAGCTGGACCTGTTCGGTGACATCTTTGAGCGCATTCGTGCGCAATATGTTGAGGAAGTCGATTCGGGTGAATTGATTGAGGCTGCGATTGATGGAATGCTGACATCCCTCGATCCGCACTCCAGCTATTTGTCTCCCAAAGATGCTACAAAAATGCGTGAGCAGACGCGTGGTGTGTTTGGTGGTTTGGGTATTGAAGTTACGCAAGAAGACGGCTTTGTAAAAGTTGTCTCTCCAATCGATGGCACACCTGCGGATGAAGCAGGCATCGAAGCAGGTGATTTCATCACCCATGTCGATGGTGAAAGCCTGCTTGGTCTCGTTCTGGACGAATCGGTTGATTTGATGCGTGGGCCTGTAGGGTCCGACATCGTGATCACAGTCGTGCGCGAAGGCGAGGGTGAGCCGTTTGACGTGACCATCATCCGCGATACGATTGAGCTGACAGTTGTTCGTTCGCGGACCGAAGGGGACAGTGTTGTGCTGCGCTTGAGCACGTTCAACGACCAGACCTTTCCCAAGATGTCAGAGCAACTGGCCGAAAAGGTTGAAACCGCTGGCGGCATCGACAACATCAACGGTTTTGTTATCGATTTGCGCAATAATCCAGGTGGCTTGCTGACCTCCGCGATTAAAGTGTCCGATGCCTTCCTCAACGAGGGTGAAATTGTGAGTACCCGTGGCCGCGAAGCCTCCGACGGTGACCGGTTTAATGCCAAGATGGGCGATTTGGCTGAGGGTAAACCTATCGTTGTGCTGATCAACAGTGGGTCTGCGTCTGCCTCAGAGATTGTCGCAGGTGCATTGCAAGATCACCGCCGCGCGATTGTTATCGGGACCAAAAGCTTTGGCAAAGGGTCTGTACAGACGGTTATGCCGCTGCGGTCCGAGGGTGCGATGCGCCTGACCACTGCGCGCTATTACACGCCATCAGGTCGCTCGATCCAGTCGCTTGGTGTCTCCCCAGACATCATCGTAGCGCAACCACCGCGCCGGACTGAGGAAGAGGAGGATGCAACAGATGTGCGTCGCTCACGCTCCGAAGCAGATCTGCGTGGCAGCCTGAACAATGACAGCTTGAGCGAAGACGAGATCAAGCAGATCGAAGCGGACCGCGAAAAGGCGGAGAAAGCAGCAGACCTTCGCATTGAAGATTATCAGCTGGCGTATGCCATCGATATCCTCAAAGGTTTGTCAGCTTTGGGTCCGCGCGACTAAATCACAGCGAACTGTTATGAAAACTAAGGCCGCTCTGTAACAGGAGCGGCCTTATTCTTTGGAGCAGGGGAGCCATGCAGGGTTTGGGCCGCTTTTCCAGCACAAGCCAAGTGCCGTTTTTGCATCGAATAGACCGCCACCGTATGATCAGTTGACCGAGCCAATATTGCAGGAAATTTTTTGATCTCGATCCCGTCCTTGGCAATTATGATGCCGCCAAATGCGGGAGGAATATCATCTTCACCCTCATCTGGAACACGTTGGAAACCAGTTGCGACTTCATAGGTTTAGGCGTTGTTTTCAAAGGTAACTGTTTCAACGATATTGCGACCAAAGCCCGGCCAAGGGCGATATGCAACCGACTGTGTCGGTGCCACAAGTTCTAATTCCGGCAAACGGCCTTTGGGGCCAAATCGGTAAGCCACCTGTGCCCCATTCAGGCAAACCTGCACAGCCATTGTTCTCGTTTGCAGCGCGCATGACATGATTTCCTCATCGCATTGCTGGGCTAAAGCTGGTGTGGCGAGCAAGGCAAACAGTGCTGCGGAAAAGTGGGAACTAGCTAGTCTCAAGGCAGTGACGGCGGAATGCGCGTTTGAGCATGTCCAGCTCGGCACGCAACAAATCAACTTCAACGCGCAAGTCATCGCCAAATGCTTCGCCAGCCATCAAAGTGATCGACGCAAGCTGCTCGTCCGAGGTTGCATCAGAAATCAGAATTGTTTGCATCCCGTCGGAAATCGCTTCTTGGGGAATTAGGACGCGCACCGCAAAACCCTCACCGGTCTCAAGTGCATTTACGGTAACATCTGGTACCTGAGTTCCTTGATGCACAACATCAAGTTTTGGTGGTGCATCTTTTGGGGCACCCGTGAGCAGACCTACCCAAATCCCTTGGCGCAGTTTGGTTTTGGTTAGGATAAGACCGGTCATGGTTATCTCCGTCGCCCCTAAAGGCAGTAAATTAGGGTCTAAATCTGTGCGCGAGGGCGGCGTGAAAAGGTCAGATCGCGCAGGACTACCTGATTCATCTCGGGACCTTCAAAGATAAGGTCAAGCCATGCACCCTCAACTCGGCGCTCGTTCAAGTTGGAATAGGCAAGATCGAATTCAACAACAGTCTGTTTTTGGGTAAGGTCCAGCTCCCGCACGATTTGCTCTGTATTCGGGCCATTCTTGATGTTGAGGCGTGCAAAAAATTCGATCGGTTTTTCCAACTCAACGATGACATCCATGCGAATGAGATGCGTTCGCTTTAGTCCCTCGACGCCGCCTTCGGGTAGATCAAGGACGAGCGACAGGAACGAACCATCAAATCTGAAAACATCCATGCGCAGACCGTAAGGTGCGAGGTCTTGTTCCCGCAGGTTGCGCAACTGGCGCAGAGTAAGTTCGGAGAATTCGCAGTCGTGGAAAAGCGTGACTTCGTTGCCCAGCATCGCGCGGGTCTGCACTGCCGACATGCCGGGATTAGGGAGAGGGCCGCGCCACAGCTCTGGCCGCCATGACCAGTCAGCGTTATGTGGCTTTGGAAAGCTGGCAGACCCTTCAAGCGGGAGCGCGAGGCGCTCGTCCGCGACATGGATCAATGCATCAAGGTGCGCCTTTAGCTGACGTGTGCGCATACGTTGCAGCCGCAGCGACAAAAGATCAGCAGCCTGTGCCATCCGCGTTGCGGGCCCATTTCGCGAGTGTTCGGCTAAAAAACGCCTTATCAAGTAGGCGTTCGCCAAGTTTGGCCATTTCAGTTGCCTTGCTGCTCACTGAATTTGTTATTGGGAGCAGGTTGTATCGAAGGTTCAACCTCTGCGTTAGGCGCCGGATGCCACGCAAACATGCCGTCGTGCAAGTATCGTGATCGCCTAACCGGTATTCGTTTTATCAGTGGTACGTTTGATCATCTCTTCGAGTAAAGTTGCACCTTCATCCGTTATTGCGCGCCGACCTTCTGGGCCAAACAATGATGCACCCATAGTGAATTTGCCCACCTTTGAAACGGACCGCCAATGGGTAGGTGAAAGGTCAGAGGAAGGTGCAGTGCCTTTTGTACGAAAAATGACGCTTGTATCAGTTTGACGTGCTTTTTCAGGTGCGCTCACGCCCGCAGCGGCTGCTACTTCCTCAGCGGTAGGGATCTTGGGGTTCAGGCCGTTGCGGGCCAAACTTACGGTGAGCACGCCCGCAGGCGAACCTTCACCGCCCGTAGCAGCGCCCATATTGTCGCAACGCGCCATCAGGGCGAAACTCTGGCTGAGGTTTTCAGGATCGACGCAATAGCCTGTAGGTGGCACCAAGGTGACATTGCCGCGCATCATCAACGCTTGGGTCAATGGTACGGCAGGAAGGGCTGCATCTTCGGGCGGGGCAATGCCCGCCAAAAGAGTGGTTCCCTGATCCACTGCATCGCATGCGCCCAGCATTGAAGCAAAGCTGAGCGCAAAGAGCGGTTTAGAGATCCATGTAGTCATGACGCTCTTTCTTGGCGCCAGGATGCGTGACCGCGCCCAGATATGTCGGACCTACCAACTGCGCATATTTCCACAGTGCACCAGACGCGTAGAGCGTCTCGCGTGGGCCAGTCCATGCGGCTTTGCGTGTCGCAAACTCTTCGTCAGACAGGTCAACTGAGATTGAGCCAGTGATTGCATTAAGTGTGATCATGTCACCGTTTTTCAGCAGACCGATTGGACCGCCCAAAGCTGCCTCTGGACCTACGTGGCCGACACAGAAGCCGCGTGTAGCACCAGAGAATCGACCATCTGTGATGAGGGCTACTTTTTTGCCCATGCCCTGACCCGACAGTGCTGCCGTAGTTGCCAACATTTCGCGCATGCCAGGACCACCGCGGGGACCTTCATTGCGGATGACAAACACGTCGCCCTCAGAATAGGTGCGGTTTTGTACGGCTTCAAATGCGTCTTGTTCACACTCAAACACCAGCGCAGGACCCGTAAAGACGATATCCTCATCGCTCATGCCTGCGATTTTCACGATGGCACCTTCTGGAGCGAGGTTGCCTTTGAGGCCAACAACACCGCCTGTGGTGCTGATCGGGTTTGTCACTTCGTGGATCACTTTGCCGTCTGCATCGCGCTGAACTTTGTCCAGCTCTTCACCCATGGAATAGCCTGTCACGGTCATGCAATCTTCGTGGATCAGACCCGCTTTGCGCAACTCGCGCATGACGACAGGCACGCCGCCCGCTTCATACAGGTCCTTGGCCACATACGCGCCACCCGGCTTCATATCGACGAAGTGTGGCGTGTCACGGAAGATTTCGCAGACGTCCTCAAGGAAGAACTCGATTCCAGCTTCATGGGCCATGGCGGGCAAGTGAAGGCCGGCATTGGTTGAACCGCCTGTACAGGCCACGATGCGGGCTGCGTTCTCAAACGCCTGACGGGTGCAGATGTCGCGCGCGCGGATGTTCTTCTCGATGAGGTTCATAACTGCTTTGCCGGAGGCAATCGCATATTCATCACGGCTTTTGTAGGGAGCAGGGGCACCGGAGGAATTGGGCAGCGCGAGGCCGATTGCTTCGGATACGCAGGCCATTGTGTTTGCCGTGAATTGGCCGCCGCATGCACCCGCAGAGGGACAGGCAACGCGCTCTAGCACGTCGAGGGCCTCTTCGGAGAGCGTGCCGCCCTGCCAGTTGCCAACAGCCTCAAACATATCTTGCACTGTCAGGTCACGGCCTGCGAATTCTTTTGGGACGTTCGCTCCCTCAGGCGTGCGGCCCGGCAGGATGGAGCCGCCGTACATGAAAACGGACGGCACGTTGAGGCGGATCATTGCCATCATCATACCCGGAAGCGATTTGTCACACCCCGCTAGACCCACAAGCGCGTCATAGCAGTGGCCGCGCATGGTCAGCTCAACCGTATCGGCAATTGCTTCACGTGATGCCAAAGAAGAACGCATGCCTTCATGGCCCATCGCAATGCCATCTGTGACGGTGATGGTTGTAAATTCGCGTGGAGTTCCTTGTTCCGCAGCAACGCCAACCTTGACCGACTGCGCCTGACGGTTGAGCGCGATGTTACACGGAGCAGCCTCATTCCAGCATGTCGCCACACCCACCAGAGGTTGGTGGATTTCCTCCTCTGTCATGCCCATTGCGTAATAATATGACCGGTGCGGCGCGCGTGCTGGGCCTTCGGTGACATGGCGGCTAGGCAGTTTGGATTTGTCAAAACGGGGGGTGGTGGACATATGAGGGCGCTCCTAGGAAGAATTCTTTGACAAAAGCATAATGGCGCTGAGGGATTGCTGCAAGCGGTTGCAGCGTAGGGCGACTGGCATTGTAAGGGGTTAAGCTCTAGATATGCTACTTAATCCCCGAAGAAAGCTATTCCATGGACCGCAGCCTGTTCGCCTTTATCTGGAAGCACTCCAAACGCGAGCAATTGCTTTTGTTGGTCGTGACGTTGCTTACTTTCCCCTTTTTATACGCCACGCTCGAGCTCCCGAAGCGGATCATCAACGATGTGATCGACGCCGAAGACCCTATGGTCAGTGCCTTGGGGTTCGAGTTGAGCCAGATTTAGTTTCTAACGGCCCTTTGCCTTGCCTATCTCGGAGCCGTTTTGCTGCATGGCTTGTTCAAGATGCGGCTGAATACGATGAAAGGTGTGACCGCCGAGCGTCTATTGCGTCGCTTCCGCTTTAATCTGATCTCGCGGATGATGCGGTTCCCCACGCGCTATTTTCAGGACACTTCCCAAGGGGAGTTGGTGAGCATGGTTACCTCCGAGGCAGAGCCGATGGGGGGCCTCATGGGCGATTTCATTGCACAACCAGTGTTTCAGGCAGGTCAGATGCTGATCATTGTTGTATTCTTGTTTTTGCAATCATTCTGGTTTGGCCTGGCAGGTGTCGCGCTGATCCCGTTGCAGGCCTACGTGATTCCGATCTTGCAGCGCTAAATTAACTTGCTCAACAAAAGCCGTATCGGCGAAATACGCCTTCTGGCGGCCGAGATTGGTGAGACAGCGGCAGGTATTGCTGATCTGCGCAATAACGGTGGCTGGCGCTTCCGCCTGGCTGGATTCACGGACCGTTTGGGGCGTCTCTTCGAGATACGCTTCAAAATCTATCAAAAGAAATTCTTCATGAAGTTCCTCAACAACTTCATCACCCAACTTACGCCCTTTTTCTTTTATCTTGTGGGCGGCATTCTCACGATCCGCGGTGAGATAACTGTAGGGGCGCTGGTGGCGGCGCTTGCTGCATACAAGGATCTGAGCAACCCATGGAAAGAGTTGTTGGCCTATTACAACCAGACCCAAGATATGGGCCTGCGCTGGGAGATTGTGACAGAGCGTTTTGCACCAGCAGGCATGATTGATGAAGCGTTGTTTGAAGGCACACCCGACACTGTTCCGCACCTGAAAGGCAACATTGAACTGCAAAATGTCTTTGTACGCAGTCATGACGGAAACGCGGTCCTTGAGGATCTTACCCTTAGCATTCCTCAAGGTGCCCAGATAGTGATCAAGACATCTTCCACATCCGAGCGGCGGGCAATAGCCGAGATATTTACGCGTGAGATAGTGCCGATGCGGGGCAGTGTTACGATGGGTGGGATCGACATATCTACGCTGCATCAGGCGGTCATTGCTGCCCGTACCGGCTATGTCCACGCGCAGCCATATTTGTTTCATGGAACAATCGGTGACAACCTTTTGATGTCCTTGCGGACCTCGCCCAAGACTGTATTGTGGGATCCGTCCCTCAAGGATCGAAGCACAACGCTCAGGCAATAGTCCTGACAGTTTGCGTGCTGAGTGGGTCGACCCCGCGCTCGCGGGTTTGGACACCATGGAAGATGTATACGACTGGTGGTTCCAGCTGAGCCAAGTGCTCAACACCGATGAAGCGATTATTCGTGGTATGTTGGGCACTAAAATTGTTGTCAGCGAGCATGAAGAACTGGCGCAGGCTGTCGTAGGGCTGCGTGAGCAGGTGTATGAAGCACTTAAGGAGCGTAACCTTGTTGGGGCAGTGCACCGCTTTGATCCTGATCGCTTCAATCCTGCAATCCCGCTGGGTGGTAACCTTTTGTTTGCCACACCCATTAAGGATATCACGCAGAAGGGATTGGCGGGGGAGACAGCCTTTATCGGTATGATCGCAGAAAACGGATTGGTCGAGCAAGGCATAGCAATTTCGCAAACCTTGGTTAAAACATTGCATCAGACGTTCGGTATGGACGGGACGAACCATCCGCTTTTCACATCCTTGAACATTGACGAAGCGATCTATGAACAGCTTGTTGATATTGCCTCGCGTCGCCGGATTGATGGGGATGGGGCGCTGACCCAAGAAGAGTTTGCGCTGTCTCTTACGGTTCCTTTCGCACTCACAGCCGAGCAGATTGGCCCAGCCTTCCCCGAGAGCTTCAAGGACGAAATCCTGATGATCCGCCAAACGCGGGGCGCGGAATTGCGCGAACAGTCCAAGGGTATGTTTGTCGCAGTCACGCCGGATAACTATTTTCTGCGCATGACGCTTCTTGAAAACCTGATCTATGGACGAGTGTCTGCGATGGTGGGCGTACAGGCGGATCTGTTTTTTGAGGCTGTGTCAGATGCACTGCGTGATCATGATTTGCGCGCACAAGTGGTGCGTATTGCGCTTGATATTCCGACGTCCATCGGCGGATCAAACCTGCCCCAGTCCATTAATGAACGCGCGGCATTCACCCGCACCGCGATCAAGCGGCCCGATGTGATTGTGTTTGATCAGGCGCTCGCGGGAAGTGATCTGACCCGCACCCGCGAACGCCTGCGCGACCTGATGCCCGAGATGACACAAATCTTTCTTGATGATGAATTCGATGCGCACGAAAGCTATGATATGTTTGTCGAGATTAGCCACGGCCGCATCGATGGTGTCGACAGTAAGGATCGCCACGCAAGCTCTGACAATATATCGGATGATCTACGCCGCAAGCTCAACCTGATACAACTCAATGCATTGTTTGGGGCACTAGCGCCTCGGGCTCAGCGGCTGTTGGCGTTTGCTGCGCAGTGGTGCGATGCACCCGCCAACACAACTGTTTTCAGCGTGGGGGAGCCTGCTGACGCGGTATATCTGTGCCTGTCTGGCAAAGCCGAAATTGTCTTCAGTGACGATACGGGTAAGCAGCATCATGTGTCCACTGTCGAGCCGGGACGTGTCAGCGGGAACCTTGCTGTTATCGTCAGAGAAGGACGGCAAGCCAACTTGAAAGCAATCGAGGACACGAGATTCTTACGGATCGGCGCGGATGAATTCAGATCGGTGATCGAAGATGATACAACTGTCCTTATGAATTTACTTAAAACTGTTGCAGGCTATTTGAACGGTGCGGCCACAGTGCTTCGCGATGCACAGCTCGAAATTCCGCGTGACCCTCCAGAGGACGAGAGCTGATGCGTATTTTGCCAGATTATTCCGCTCATGTTTTCCATACGACAGATGCAAAAGAACACTCCGAGGTTTGGCGTACCATCCTTGGCATTGTGGCGATGGTGGGCATATATATCGCGCTGGCCCTACTCTTTAATCAGGGTATATCCGAGCTGACCCGTTACCGCACCAACTTCACGGATGAGCTGATGCTTGGGGAGACACCGCTTGCAATGTATGTGCTGTTGGCCAGCTTTGGATTAATAAGTCTGAGCGTGTTTGCAGTCGTTCGGTTTGTGCACAAGCGCGGCGCGCTGACGGTATTCGGCCCGACAATCCTTGCTGTGCCCCAATTTTTGCGCGTGCTGGGCATTCTGGTGATACTCGGTGTCGCTCTTATGATCCTGCCACCTTACGGCATTGGTGGTGATTTGCTCCCTAATATGGCCTTCGGAATGTGGGCGCTTTTGCTACCACTGTCCCTTGTTGCTGTGTTCGTGCAGATCAGCGCGGAGGAGATATTCTTTCGTGGGTATCTCCAACAACAACTCGCTGCGCGGTTTTCGTCTCCGCTGGTCTGGATGGTGCTGCCCTCTGCCCTTTTTGCAATCGGTCATTATCAACCGTCCGAAGCTGGCGGAAACGCAGTGATGATCACTGTCTGGGCGGGGTTGTTTGGTCTTCTCATGGCGGATCTGACAGCGCGTGCAGGCAGCATTGGTCCAGCACTGGCCGTGCATTTTGTGAACAATGTCACGGCCCTGTTGATAACGGCGCTACCAGACAGTCTTGGTGGACTGTCCTTGTGGCACAAGCCCTTTGGAATGGATGATGAGGCCCAGTTACGGGCGTGGCTTCCGGTAGATTTTGCGATGATGATCGTAAGCTGGCTCGCAGCTCGACTGGCCTTGCGCCGCTGATTGCAATTCCTGCGCAACCTCCTTATTTGAGGTCCATGCGTAATGGTACGAGGCCCGCGATATGAACTGGATTAACAACTATGTCCGCCCGCGGATCAACTCGATCTTTTCGCGCCGTGAGACGCCTGAGAACCTTTGGACGAAATGCGATGAATGCGGCACGATGCTGTTTCACCGTGAGGTTAGCGACAACCTGAACGTCTGTACCAACTGCGGCCATCATATGCATATCACTGCGCGCGATCGCTTTTCCGCGCTGTTTGATGGCGGTGTGTTCAACGAGGTGAAGGTGCCAGCGCCCACAGTTGATCCCCTTCAATTCCGCGACCAAAAGAAATATCCTGACCGCCTGCGTGCGGCGCGAAAACAGACCGAAGAGAACGAGGCGATGCTGGTTGCTATTGGCGACATTGGGCGCACGCCGATTGTTGCCTGCGCGCATGACTTCAGCTTTATGGCGGGTTCTATGGGTATGTATGTTGGAAATGCAATTATTGGTGCCGCCGAAGAAGCCGTGAAACTCAAGCGCCCGCTGGTTCTGTTTTCCGCAGCTGGCGGCGCGCGCATGCAAGAAGGCATCCTGAGCCTGATGCAAATGCCCCGCACCACAGTTGCGGTGCAAATGCTTAAAGAAGCGGACCTGCCGTATATCGTTGTGCTGACCCACCCCACCACGGGCGGTGTTACAGCCAGCTATGCGATGCTGGGAGATGTTCATATCGCAGAGCCAAATGCGCTGATCTGTTTTGCAGGCCCACGCGTTATCGAACAAACCATTCGCGAGAAATTGCCCGAAGGGTTCCAACGCGCTGAATATCTGTTGGAGCACGGTATGCTCGACCGTGTGACCCCGCGCCCACAGATGCGCGATGAGTTGATCACAATCATTCGCATGCTGATGGGTCTGCCGCCAGCCGTTCGTGGTGACCTCCCTGCTCCTGCTGATGTTCCGCATGAGTTGTCGGAAACCGAAGCGCCTACGGCTGATCCCGCTAAGTGATCGCGCTGCCCTTTTTTATGGGGGGCGTATCGGGTGCCGCAGTGGTTCTCGCGCTCTACCAGATGGGCGCACTGAGAGAGCGGAGCGGCCTTGCCGTGCTTCTGGGGGCTATTGCATTCTTCTGGCCTGTTTTCGCAGTGCAAGCGGGTGCTGCGCCACTCGTCATCGCATTTCACGGTGCCGTGTTCGTGGGTTTTACCGCTCTTGCCGCCTATGGATTTTGGCAAAGTGCAGCTGTCATTGCGCTGAGCATCTTCGCTCATGGTGTGTTCGACGCAGCTGTGTTTTTTGCAGCCCACCCTGGCCCGGTGTGGTGGCCTGCATTTTGCGGGACATTGGATATTGTGGCCGGCGGCCTTCTGCTCTTTATGATCCGCACAAACAGAATACCCGTCTGACGGCGGCGCGTCCTTTACACAGGTAGATAACATGTCCCAAAACTCTGATGTCATTCTTGAACGTATGATGGCTTTGCACCCCAAGATTATTGACCTGACACTGGATCGCATGCTCAAGCTGCTAAAGGCGCTGGGCAACCCTCAGCACAAATTGCCACCCGTCATCCACATCGCTGGTACCAATGGAAAAGGCTCTACCCAAGCGATGATCCGTGCAGGCTTAGAGACTGCTGGTAAAACGGTTCATGCCTATACGTCCCCACATTTGGCACGGTTTCATGAGCGTATCCGGCTTTCAGGGGAGCTGATCAGTGAAGAGCATCTGACGCAGGTTCTGGACGAATGTTATGCCGCCAATGATGGGGAGAATATCACTTACTTCGAGATCACAACTTGCGCGGCACTGCTCGCTTTTTCGCAAACGCCTGCCGATTTCACCCTGCTCGAAGTTGGCCTTGGCGGGCGGCTTGATGCGACCAATGTGATAGACATGCCTGTGGCAACAGTCATCACACCTGTCGATCTTGATCATCAGCAGTTCCTCGGTGACACTTTGCCCGAAATTGCTGGCGAGAAAGCAGGCATTATCAAGCGCCGCGTTCCTTGCATCGTTGGCCCACAGCAGGAGGCCGGTCTTGAGGTCATTGAGGCTGCTGCGGCGCGCGATATGGCACCGCTGAGCGTGTATGGCCAACATTGGCACGCCCACCGTGAGGCAGGGCGGATGGTTTACCAAGATGAGCACGGGTTGCTTGATCTGCCGCTGCCTAATTTGCCCGGTTTGCATCAGGTGCAAAATGGTGGAGGTGCTATTGCAACGCTCCGTGCTCTTGGCTTTGACGCGGTGGCCTGTGAGGGGGCTGTCACCAATGCAACATGGCCTGCGCGGATGCAGCGGCTCAAGCATGGACCGCTTGTAGAGGCGGCAGGTGCGGCGGAGCTTTGGCTTGATGGTGGGCATAATCCGGCCGCAGGTCATGCGCTGGCCGCAGTGCTGGACGAGCTGCCAAAAGTGCCGACTTATATGATTTGTGGAATGCTCAATACGAAAGACATAACTGGGTATCTACGCCCACTGGCACCCCATGTTGCAGAGCTGCACGCCGTCTCGATCCCGGGAGAGGCTGCTACGTTGCCGGCTGCAAAAACTGCAAGCAGTGCACATGACGTGGGGATGCTGGCCCTTGAGGCAGATGATGTTGCGTCGGCATTGCGCAATATCGTGCAAAAAACACCGCATGCTCGGATCCTGATCTGCGGCTCATTGTATCTTGCGGGCAACATCTTGCGGGACAACGGCTGAGACCTACGAAATGCAGCGTGCTGAGATTGACCCAACAACAGGTTGCGCATTAGGAGAATCGCAATACCGAAGGGTGTAAACCAAATCACCTACATGAAAAATCAAGGATCGAGCATGCAGCCGAAAAGACAGAGTGAGGGCACGTCAGCCCCACAAAAACCTATATTGGGTCAAGCGATCGCATGTGGTTTGGCGCTCGGTATTGTGGGGCTAGGCGCTTGGAGCTTGCTTGGCCAAGAGGCGCCCTACCATCCCCACACCTATGACGGTGCCGCAACACGAGGTTTCTCTGATTTGAATGGACTTGGTGAGAACAACTAAGCTGTTCCCCAGTCCTCGCTTTGCATCTCGCGCAAGCGCGAGGCGGTACGCTCGAATTCGAAGGTACCTTCCCCCTCAAGATACAGCATTTCTGGGTTTGCCGCAGCCGAGCATATGAGTCTAACCTTCGCCTCATAAAGCGCATCTATGAGCGTCACGAACCGCTTTGCTTCGTTGAAGTTGGTGCGGCCCAAAGACGGAATATTGTCGAGCATGAGAACTTTGACGGCTTCTGCGATCGCGAGATAGTCTGCTGCGCCCAAAGGCTGTCCGCACAAAGCGTGAAACCGGGCGCGGCCCACGCCATTGCGAAACATAGGGAGTACGACATCACGTCCCTTAACCCGAAGCGTAAGCGGGCCTGCGTCACCTCCAGTGAGATCATCCCAAACGGCATCCATCGCGGTACGGCTTTCCGCGTTCACGGGCGTGAAATAAACGGGGCTGCCTGACAAGCGATCCTGTCTATAGTCTGTGGGACTGGCCAGTTCATGTACGACCATTTTCTCTTTGATCAGCTCAATGAATGGTACGAATAAATTCCGATTTAGCCCGTG
>CAWVZA010000028.1:0-22868 GCA_963934545.1 uncultured Sulfitobacter sp. | reverse complement strand
ATCAGAATATCCGCTTTCCAAGTCCGGTCCGCCGTGACGACCGTGCCGCCTTTGATTACTTTGGTCATGTCACTTCCCTTTCATCTTTTTCGAAAATTTCTTGGTAAGAATAATCTACGCTAGACCTGCAATCAGCCAGAGCGCCGCTTGCGAAACAAAATATGCCCAAGAAAACCCAGAAATTGTGAAGCCATGGTTCGCTATATGTAGAAAAGAACCGACAAAAGCTCCCCATGCGATCCCTGCCAGCATATCTATCCTTGTCAGTGATTTAAGTGCGTTCACCCAACAATCTCCGCCGTCTCCACAACCGCATGCATCAGTACATCAGCCCCCGCCATGGCCCATTCCTTGGTAATCTCCTCCGCCTCATTGTGGCTCAGCCCGTCCACACAAGGACACATCACCATCGCCGTCGGCGCCACGCGGTTGATCCAGCACGCATCGTGCCCAGCGCCTGAGATTAGGTTCATATGGGAATAGCCCAACCGCTCCGCAGCATTCCGCACAGCCGTGACACAGCCCTCGTCAAAGGCCACGGGATCAAACCCGCCCACTTTTTCGAATTCAATACCCAGCCCCATCGCATCGGCAATCTTCTGCGCCTCGACCCGTAACCTTGCTTCCATATCCTCAATCACGCTCAAATCAGGCGACCGGAAATCAACCGTAAACACCACCCGACCAGGGATCACATTGCGCGAGTTGGGATAGACATCAATATGCCCCGCCGCACCCACTGCATGGGGCGCGTGGCTAAGTGCAATCTCCTCCACCTTTTCCAATATCCGCACCATACCCAGACCAGCATTTTTACGCAAAGGCATCGGTGTAGAGCCTGTATGCGCGTCCTTGCCCGTCACCGTCACTTGGGTCCACGATAGCCCTTGGCCATGGGTAACCACGCCAATATCCTTGCCCTCAGCCTCTAAAATCGGCCCCTGCTCGATGTGCAGCTCAAAGAACGCATGCATCTTGCGTGCGCCCGTTTTTTCATCCCCGCGCCAGCCGATCCGCTTTAACTCATCGCCAAAACTCTTACCCTCGGCGTCCGTCTTCTTATACGCCCAATCCTGCGTATGGATGCCCGCAAACACACCCGAGGACAGCATCGCCGGCGCATATCTCGTGCCTTCTTCATTCGTGAAATTCGTCACGACAATCGGATGCTTGGTCTGGATGCCCAGATCATTCAACGTCCGCAAAATCTCCAACCCGCCCAGAACGCCCAGCACACCATCATACTTACCGCCCGTTGGCTGCGTATCCAGATGCGAGCCGACATAGACAGGCAGTGCATCTGGGTCCGCCCCCGCACGATGCGCAAACATGTTGCCCATCTGGTCAAGGCCCATGGTGCAACCCGCATCCTCACACCACTTCTGGAACAGTGCACGCCCTTCCGCATCCTCATCAGTCAGCGTCTGGCGGTTATTGCCCCCCGCCACTCCAGGGCCAATCTGTGCCATCTCCATCAGGCTGTCCCACAAACGGTCAGGATTGATTTTGAGGTTCTCACCCGCAAAAGGCATATTGGACGCTGGCATCGACTGGCTCCTATCTGTCGGTATCGTCAGGTGGCGATCTAAATTTTTACCAAATGGTAAAGCAACGATTGCCCCTGCCTTCCTGTCTGTCAAGAACTGGTTTAGGCTCACACTCAAAGCCCAACCTAATCTGCCTATTTTCCCAGCACCAAGCGAGCCGTCGTGCCAGATACTCCCCAGCCCACTCCGCCGAAAAAGCCAAGCCGCATCCAGACGCGCAACCGCCGCTTGATTCTCGATGCCGCATTAGAAGTCTTTTCCCGTGACGGCTACCGCGGTGCCACTCTCGACGAGATCGCCAAAGGCGCAGGCCTGAGCAAACCCAACCTGCTTTATTATTTCGATGGTAAAACAGAGATCTACGTGACCCTGCTGAGCCAGCTTTTGGAGACATGGCTCGACCCACTGATAGAGCTGGAAGCAGAGGGCGATCCGGTTGAGGAACTGCTCGGCTATGTGCGCCACAAACTCGACATGGCGCTGGAGCTTCCGTTGGAAAGCAAACTCTTCGCGGGTGAAATTCTCCAAGGTGCGCCGCGCATCACCGCCCACCTCACGGATGATCTCAAACCCTTGTTTGAGCGCAAATGCAAAGTCATCCAGAACTGGATCGACGCAGGCCGCCTCGCCCCCGTAGACCCCGCGCACCTCATCTTCTCCATCTGGTCCACGACCCAGCATTACGCTGACTTTAGCGCCCAAATGTCCGTCCTGCTCAGCGCTCAAGACCCTAAAGAACACGCCCACGCGCACTTGGAACAAATGTTCCGCAGCCTGCTTGAACCCGTTAACCAATAGGTTACTTTTCGTCAAAAATTAACACTCTATGAATAGCTTTACGGCTACATTGCCTATGGGTGGCGGGCTACTTTTTTACCAAAAAGGGGCATAAGATGGCGTTAAATATTCCCGTCAATCTAATGAACACAGCCGCACCACCGATCCAGCCAAGCGGGCCAACCAACAGCGCATCCTACAGCATCAGCATCAATGCTGCTCAACCTGCGTCAGCTAGTGCAAACGCGCGCAGCGCTGCATCCGATGGCGCGGGCATGAACAACAGCAGCACCGAACAACAGGCACTCATGTTCAAACAACGCATGACACAAGATCCTGTGCCATTACCCGACAATGCAGAACCAAAGTCAGTCGCGGTCGCGCAAACGGGCGCACCCAATTGCGCCGCACCTCAATCCGTGGAAAAGGTAGAGCAGCCAATGAGGGAGGTGCGTCCCCAATCCGAATTGGACCGCTTTGCGCCACCCAATCCATTGCCAACGGCTCCTATCCTACAACTCGCGGCCCCTTACGCCGCACTCACCGTGAAACCTGACTGAACTCTCACTCTGCCGCTGTTGCCGAGGGGTTGTTGGCGTGCGTTGTCCAGTTGGCATATGTATCATCAACAACCTTTCCGGTACGCGGATCAGTACTGCCTGTGGGCATCTCGACCATGGTGATGCAATTCTCCACCGGACAGACTTCAACGCACAGATTACAGGCCACACATTCCGCGTCGATCACCGTAAACGTGCGGTCCTCCGACATGGCAATCGCTTGGTGCGAGGTATCCTCACAGGCCGCGTAACAGCGCCCACAACTAATGCAATCCTCCTGATTGATCTGCGCTTTGGCGATGTAGTTGAGGTTCAGATACTGCCAATCCGTGGTGTTCGGCACGGCAGCCCCCATAAAGTCATCAATCGAGGTATGCCCCTTCTCGTCCATCCATTCAGACAGACCACTAATCATCTCTTGTACGATTTTGAAGCCGTAGGTCATCGCCGCTGTGCAGACCTGCACATTGCCACAGCCCATGGTGATATATTCCGCCGCATCGCGCCACGTGGTCACGCCACCAATCCCGCTGATCGGCATCCCCGCTGTCGCAGGTGCGCGTGCAATCTCGCTCACCATGCTCAGCGCAATCGGCTTGACTGCAGGCCCGCAATACCCGCCATGCGTCCCCTTCCCGGCAATCGACGGGTGCGGTGACATCGTATCCAAATCAACCGACACAATCGAATTAATCGTATTGATCAAGCTCACCGCATCCGCACCGCCGCGCCTTGCAGCTTCCGCAGGTTTGCGCACATCGGTGATGTTCGGCGTCAGCTTCACAATCACAGGCTTTGAGTAATACTGCTTGCACCAGCGCGTCACCATTTCGATGTACTCGGGCACCTGCCCCACGGCGGCACCCATGCCACGTTCAGACATCCCGTGCGGGCAGCCAAAGTTCAACTCGATCCCGTCCGCTCCCGTGGCCTCGACGCGGGGCAGAATATCTTTCCACGCCTGCTCCTCACACGGCACCATGATGCTGACGATCATCGCACGGTCTGGCCAATCGCGCTTCACCCGCGTGATCTCATCCAAATTCGTCTGCAAGTCGCGGTCCGTGATCAACTCGATGTTGTTGAGGCCCAAAACCCGCCGATCCGCGCCGTGGATCACACCATAGCGCGGGCCATTCACGTTCACGACAGGCGGCCCTTCCATGCCCAGCGTCTTCCACACAACACCGCCCCACCCCGCTTCAAACGCGCGGCGCACATTGTATTCCTTGTCCGTCGGCGGCGCGGAGGCGAGCCAGAAGGGGTTTGGAGATTTGATCCCCAGAAAGTCGGTTGTCAGATCAGCCATGTCATCTTGCTCCTAAACATCAACGAGGGTCTGAAACCCGCCGTAAATCATCCGCGCCGCGTCAAACAGCATGCTGCCCATCTCGGCCAGCCGCGGATCACTCATCGCTTTTTCCATGCTTGCGTCACACGTCGCCTTATCGGGCCACTCCTGCCAGCCTGTCACAACGGTCTCTCCCTCCTTGGCCGCAACAGCCATGGGAAAGGAGGTCTTTTCAACCTCAGGCACCATATCACCCCAAAGCTCCACAACACGCATCGCCCCGCGCGATTTCAAATCTCCGCCGCCATCTTGCAATGCGCAAGATAGGCGTCCTTCTGGTCCGTCGGCACTCCGGCCACAAAACTCATCACATACATCTCAGGCACTCCCACTCAAATCTGCGTGAATATCCATCGCCGCATCGCGCCCCTCGGCCACAGCCGTCACGGTGAGGTCATCCCCGCCAGAGGCACAGTCCCCTCCTGCCCAGACACCCTTCACACTCGTGCGCCCGTTGCCATCCACAGCAATCTTGCGCCCTTCCAGATCGGGCAGCGCATCGCCTTCCAACGTTTGACCAATCGCTTTGAACACCTGATCGGCCGCGAGCCGCAGCGTCTGGCCCGTAGGCTTCATATCAGCATCAACATAGTCAAACTCGATCTCGCGCACGCTACCATTGCCATGCACAGCCTTTGGCATCGCATGGGTCACGATCCGCACACCTTTGCTCGCTGCTAAATCCTGTTCAAACACACTCGCGTTCATCGCATCGCGCCCACGGCGATAGACCAGCGTGACATTGAGCGCGCCCAAAAGCTTGGATTGCACCGCCGCATCCACGGCCGTCATCCCACCCCCAATCACAACCACATCGCGCCCCACAGGAACGCTCGCCACGTCGCTCGCCTGCCGCAACTCCGCAATGAAATCCACCGCGTCCAGCACACCGTCTTTGTCAGCACCTTCAACACCCAGCGCATTCACACCGCCAAGGCCCATTCCAAGGAACACCGCATCAAACTCCGACCTTAATCCCTCAAGACTCTGATCAGCGCCCAGCGCCTTGCCGGTTTCAACTGCAATTCCGCCAATCTTGAGCAGCCAATCGACTTCACCCTGCGCAAACCCATCCGGCGTCTTATAGGCCGCGATCCCGTATTCATTTAGCCCGCCAGCCTTCGCCCGCGCGTCATAGACCACAACATCATGCCCCAGCATCGCCAGCCTATGCGCCGCAGACAGCCCCGCAGGCCCCGCGCCCACAACCGCCACACGCTTACCCGTAGGTTCCGCCCGCACAAAGGGATGCACTCCCTGCACCTGCAAATGATCTGTGGCATAGCGTTGCAATTGACCGATCAGCACAGGCTTGCCCTCCGCCGCTTCGCGCACACAAGCTTCCTCACACAACTGCTCTGTCGGGCAGACGCGCGCGCACATGCCGCCCATGATATTTTGGGTCAGGATTGTTTTGGCCGCCGCATCTGGCGTGCCCGTTGCGATCTGGCGAATGAACAGGGGAATGTCGATTTCCGTAGGACAGGCCGTGATGCACGGCGCATCATGGCAAAAGTAACAGCGGTCCGCCGCAACTACTGCTTCGTGCTTGTCCAGTGGCGGATGCAGGTCGCTAAAATGCGCGTCATAGGCATCAGCCGCCAGCCGCCCCACCATCACACCCGGTTCAAAAACCTTATCCACCATGCATCAATCCTCCGCCAATCACACGTTTCACGATAACGCTGGCACAGGTCTATTTTTTTATCAACTGGTAAAATTTATCGCACAGGTCAGAAAAACACGACTGCCCAAAATTAATGCAATACGGTTAATCATCAGCCTCGACGTTCTGCACCAGCTCAATCACCAGCGGCCCCACAGCCGATACGATACGCTTCACCCCCGCAGGATTGGGATGTATCCCGTCCGCCTGAAACCACTCGCGCAGCTTTGCTGGGTCAGCGCGCTCCCCCTCTTCGACAAGCCCCGCAAAGAAACTGTCAAGGTATCCCGAGCCATATTCTCCCGCCAATTCAGGATAAATCGCATCAAACTGTTTCTTATATTCAGGCCCGAAATTCCCCGGTGCCTCCAACCCGATCAACAGCACTTCGACCCCAGCCGCATCCGCAGCCTGCAAAATACCCTCAATATTGCTCCGCGCCTGCTCAGGGCTCAGACCGCGCAGCATGTCGTTACCGCCCAGCGCCACAATCATCGCATCCACATCGGGCGTCAGGGTCCAGCCGACGCGCGACAGCCCGCCCGCCGTCGTATCCCCCGACACCCCTGCGTTCACCAGCTTCACCTCTAGGCCTTGCTCCGCCAACCACGTATTCAGTTGCGGCACGAACCCGTCCGCTTGCATCAGCCCGTACCCCTGCGTGAGACTGTCACCCAGTGCGGCGATCACCATTTCATCCGCTTGGGCAAAACTGGGCACAAAACTGACCCAAACCATAAGAATCCCTGTCAAAGCCTTGCGCATCGCAACATTCCCTCCATATCCCGTAGGGACGCCATCGAAGGGCCCCCCATGAGTAATCCTATTTTCAAACTTAAAGATGCAGCCCTACGCCTGGATGGCAATGCCGGACCCGTCGATATCCTCCATGGCATATCGCTTGAGGTTAATGCAGGGGAAAGCATCGGCCTCATCGGTCCCTCTGGTTCGGGCAAATCATCGCTTCTCATGGTCATGGGCGGGCTAGAGCAAGCAACAGGCGGCTCCATACACGCCATGGGCGAAGACCTCACCGCCATGGATGAGGATCAACTCGCTCGCTTTCGCCGTGACCGCATGGGAATTGTGTTCCAGTCCTTTCACCTCATCCCCACCATGACCGCACTCGAAAATGTCGCAACTCCGCTAGAGCTTGCTGGCCACGCAGACGCATTTGATCGCGCAGCCGAAGCCCTTGAGATCGTAGGTCTTGGCCCGCGCGCAGGTCACTACCCATCCCAGATGTCTGGTGGAGAGCAACAGCGCGTGGCACTCGCCCGCGCCGCAGCCCCCCGCCCCGCGATCCTTCTGGCGGATGAGCCTACGGGCAACCTCGACAGCGCCAATGGCGAAGCAATCATGGATTTGCTGTTCAATCTGCGCGACCAATTCGGCTCGACCCTCGTGCTCGTCACGCACTCCGACGTACTGTCCGCACGCTGCGACCGCGTCATCACACTGCGCGACGGCATGATCGACACCGCGCATAAACTCGAAGCAACCGCATGAGCCTGTCCCTCGCGACCAAATTCGCCCGTCGTGAACTCCGCGGCGGCCTGCGCGGCTTTCGCCTCTTCCTCGCTTGCCTCGCCCTCGGTGTGGCTGCAATCGCTGCCGTAGGTTCCGTCCGCGCCGCAATCGAGGCAGGGCTAGAGCGCGAAGGCGCCTCCATCCTCGGCGGCGATGCCGAACTTGAGCTAACCTACCGCTTTGCGACCGAGGCCGAGCGCGCGTGGATGCAATCCCAAGCCACCGCTGTTTCAGAGATCGCCGATTTCCGCTCCATGGCCGCTGTGGGGGATGACCGCGCCCTGACCCAAGTCAAAGCCGTAGATGAACTTTATCCTTTAATAGGCTCTGTTATTCTCACCCCTGAGATGCCTTTGGTCGATGCGCTGGCCACCAAAAATAACATCCCCGGTGCTGTCATGGAACGCGCTCTCATCGACCGCCTCGGCCTTGAGATCGGCGACACATTCGCCCTCGGCACCCAGACCTACAGCTTGCGCGCCGAGATCACGCGCGAGCCGGACAACGCCGCTGGTGGTTTCGCCCTTGGTCCCCGCACCCTAGTTCTGCGCAACAGCTTGGAAGGCTCGGGCCTCCTCTCCTCAGGCTCACTGTTCAACTCCAAATATCGCCTCACCCTGCCCGAAGGCACCCAAATCGACGCCCTCGAAGTCGAAGCGAAACAACAATTCGAAGGCTCAGGCCTGCGCTGGCGCGATGCCCGCAACGGTGCCCCCAGTGTCGCGCAATTTGTTGAGCGTCTCAGCGCCTTCCTGATCCTCGTGGGCCTTTCGGGCCTCGCCGTAGGTGGCGTTGGTGTCTCTGCCGCCGTGCGCAGCTACCTCTCCCGCAAAACCGAAGTCATCGCAACTCTCCGCGCCCTCGGCGCAGACCGCGCAACCATCTTCCAGACCTACTTCATCCAGATCGGCATCCTGTCCCTGTTCGGCGTGACCATCGGCGTCATCCTTGGTGCCGCACTCCCGATCATGGTCGCCCCGATCCTTGAGGCACGCCTGCCGATCCCCACCGCCTTCACCATCTTCCCCGCCCCCCTGATTGAAGCAGGCCTCTACGGCATCCTCACCGCCTTTATCTTCACCCTTTGGCCACTCGCCCGCACTGATCGCGTGCGCGCCACGACCCTCTTCCGCGACGCATGGGATGGCGCAAGCCGCCTGCCGTCCTTCCCCTTCATCATCGCCACCCTCGGTGCCATCGCCGCCCTCGTCGCCATGGCAGGCTGGTTCAACGGCAGCTGGTTCCTCACCCTGTGGACCTTGGGCGGTATCGCGGGCGCACTGGCAATCCTCGCTCTCGCCGCATTCCTCATCCGCATTGCCGCGCGTGCACTCAGCCACCGCCTGCACGGCCGCCCCCGCTTCCGTTGGGCCATGGCCGCCATCGGTGGCACAGGCGAAGGCGCGCGCGCAGTTGTTCTGTCCCTCGGCCTCGGCCTCTCGGTCCTTGCCGCCATAGGCCAGATCGACGGCAACCTGCGCCAAGCCATTGCAGGGAACCTGCCCGACATCGCCCCCAGCTATTTCTTCGTTGATATCCAAAAGGACCAGATCGACGGCTACACAAAACGCCTCGAAGGAGACCCCGCCGTGAGCCGCATCGACAGTGCGCCCATGATGCGCGGCGTGGTAACCCAGATCAACGGCCGCCCCGCAATTGAAGTTGCAGGCGATCACTGGGTCGTCTCCGGCGATCGTGGTCTGACCTACGCCACCGCGCCAAAAGACGGCGCACTCATCACCAAAGGCGAATGGTGGGGCCCCGACTACACTGGGCCGCCGCAAATCAGCTTTGCCGCAGAAGAAGCGAAGGAAATGGGCCTCAGCCTTGGCGATACCATCACCATTAACGTCCTTGGCCGCGACATCACAGGCACGATCACCAGCTTCCAAGAGGTCGACTTCTCCACTGCTGGCATCGGTTTTATCCTGACCATGAACCCCAGTGCTCTGGCAGGTGCACCGCATACTTTCATCTCCACAGTCTACGCCGAGCCTGAGGCCGAAGCGCAAATCCTGCGCGATCTTGCAAAAGCCTACCCCAACATCACCGCCATCCGCGTCAAAGATGCGATTGACCGTGTGGCTGGCGTTCTCGCAGGTCTCGCTGCCGCCACATCGTACGGCGCTGCCGCGACATTGCTCACTGGCTTCCTCGTTCTCATCGGCGCTGCCGCCGCAGGGGCTGATGCACGCACTTATGAGGCCGCGATGCTCAAAACCATGGGCGCGTCCCGCCGTATGATCGCAGCCAGCTTTATCCTGCGCGCGGCCCTGCTCGGTCTTGCCGCAGGTGCAATCGCATTGGTTGTCGGTGCCTTGGGCGGCTGGGCTGTCAGCACCTTTGTGATGGAGACCCAGTACCAAATCATCTGGCCCTCTGCATTGCTGATCATCACGGGCGGCATCACTGCCACAGTTCTTGCAGGTTTGGGCTTTGCCCGCCGCGCATTGCAGGCCCGCCCCGCCCGCGTTTTGCGCGCCCGCGAATAACCATAAGGGAGGAAACGTATCAGGTTCCCCCTTTGCGTGCCGCGCCCACAGCGTAGATTGCCCGCAACCAAGGAGCGTCCAAATGTCTGACACCAGCAATGACACAAACGAAGATCAAAACCTGCCCGCCACACTGGCCCCCGCAGTCACACACGCCCAGCGCACGCAGATCATCAATATAGTACGTCGGGCAGCCAAGGCCGAAATCATGCCCCGCTTCCGCCGCCTGTCAGACGGCGACATCCGCACAAAATCAAGCGCGACTGATCTGGTCACAGACGCCGACACCCGCGCCGAGGCGATGATCCCCCGCGCTCTGCAAATCGCCTTCCCCTCTGCGCTTGTGATTGGTGAGGAAGCGGTCGCCGCCAAACCAGAGCTGCTCGACGGCATCGGTGACGCCCAACTCGCTTTCGTAATCGACCCCGTCGACGGCACTTGGAATTTCGCCCACGGCCTCGCCATGTTTGGCGTCATCATCTCCGCCACGCGCTACAGAAACCCTGTCTTTGGTCTGATCTATGATCCCGTTGCTGACGACTGGGCCATCGCGGATGAGGAGATGACGCCGGAGATACAGCGCCCCTTCGGTGCCAATCGCGCGCTTAAAGCGTCCGATTCCAAGCCGCTCGAAGAGATGTCAGGCATCATACCGCTCCACCTCTTCCCCAAAGAAAAGCAAGCACAACTCGCTGCAACTTTCCCGTACTTTGCCCGTATAAACACCTTGCGCTGCTCAGCCCATGAATACCGGATGCTGGCCCAAGGGCACATGGATTTCAGCCTGACCCCATTTCTGCACCCATGGGACCATGCCGCAGGTGCGCTAATTGCGGCACACGCAGGAGCGCGCGTAGAAATGCTTGATGGTGGTGACTATGACGCTTTGCGCAAAACAAGTCACCTGCTCATCGCCCCAGACAAAGTATCATGGAGCAAGCTCAAGAAGACCTTCAGCTTCCTGCTCGCAGAGACTGAAAAACCCACTGAATCGAGCCTGAATTAGGCTCTAACGCTAAACCGTTTAGCGAATATACTTCTGATAGGCCGCCTCGGACATCATCTCATCCATGGCGTCCTCATTATCTATGCTCATCTTGAACAGCCATCCATCGCCCTGCGGATCCTCCGAGATAATCTCAGGCCCCCCCACCAAACGCTCGTTCACTTCTGTAATCTCACCGTCCAACGGTGCAAGGATATCAACCGCGTCATCATCCGCTTCGATCACCACAACCGGATCATCGACGGAGACGACATCACCCTCGTCAGGCAACTCAACAAACTTGGCCTCGCCCAATTGCTCTGCACCATATGCACTCAATCCGACGGTAATTTCGTCTTCACCTTCCTCAATGCGCAACCACAGATGTTCTTCGGTAAATTTCATGGCACTGACCCTCCGTTAATCTGTTCTGCCAAAGGTCTGGACCTTTTTCAATCCACGATTACCATGGTTGCCCCGATCCTTCTGCGATGGTTAGGTAAGGCCAAACTCTACTAATGCAAAGGCACGATATGCATCCCTGCTTTTTCGGCTACGGCAGCCTCGTCAACCGCGACACTCATGTCTATGAAAACGCCGCCCGTACACAGCTCAAGGATTGGTGCCGCACATGGGTTTACACCTCCGAGCGCGGTCAGGCATTCCTGAGTGTGATCCCCGATGAAGGCACCACAATCGACGGCCTCATCGCCGAAGTGCCACACGGTGATTGGGCCGCACTGGACGCGCGCGAGCATGGCTATGCCCGCCTCGCCTCGGGTACTGCAATCGCGCACCCCGACGATCCCGCCCGCGCCATCTCCCACTACGCCGTCCCGCGCGAGACATGGGTCGAGAGCGCGGATAATCACATCCTGCTCAGCTATCTTGATGTGGTGGTGCAGGGGTATTTACGCGAATTTGGCGCAGGCGGTGTGGCAAATTTCTTTGCCACTACGGACCGTTGGGACACCCCGATCCTGAATGATCGCACTGCTCCACGCTATCCCCGCGCTCAAACGCTCAGCGGACAAGAGACAGCATTGGTCGACCAGCACTTGGCCTTGCGCAATGCAGTGATCGTGGCAGCCTAACACCGCCACGACCCAAACACGGGTTTAACCGCACGCTTTGATAACCTGCAACAGCGGCAGTACGGCGGACATATCCGGTCCGTGCGCCTGACCCGTCAGCGCCTTGCGCAATGGCATGAACAAACCCTTGCCCTTGCGCCCCGTCGCCTCCTTCACAGCAGCGGTAAAGCTACCCCAAGTATCGCTGTCATGCTCCCCCTCGGGCAGCATGGTCATTGCTTGGGCGATAAATTCGCGGTCCTCATCATCGATCACAGGCTCCGCACCCTTGCTGAACATCTCCCACCACGGGGCAAGATCATGCAACGTGGTGATGTTCTCGCGTGTCACGGCCCAGAACTGCTCTACCTTGTCGGCAGGCACACCCAGCGCTGCAATGTCATCCGCAACATCTGCCAAAGGCAGCGCCGCCAGATATTTTGCCGTCAGCGGCTTGAGGTCTTCCGCATCAAACTTCGTCGGCGAGGAGCCAAAGCGCGTGATGTCAAAGCCCTCGATGAACTCGGCCATATCCGTGCGCAGCTCGACAGGATCGGACGAGCCCAGGCGCGACATCAGGCTCAACAACGCCTGTGGTGCTATCCCCGCCTTGCGCAAATCCTTGAGTGCAAGTGTACCCAGACGCTTCGACAGCGCCTCACCCTGCGGACCCGTCAGCAACGAGTGGTGCGCAAACGACGGCGGCGTGCCGCCCAGCGCCTGCATAATCTGGATTTGCGTACCGGTGTTCGTGACGTGGTCAGAGCCGCGCACAACATGGGTCACGCCCATCTCGGTATCATCAACAACAGAGGCCAGCGTATACAAAATTTGCCCATCACCACGGATCAGAACAGGGTCGGAGACAGAGGCACCATCGATGCTGATATCGCCCAAAATACCATCATTCCAGACAATCCGCTCGTGCAGCAATTTGAAGCGCCATGCACCATCACCGCGCTCATCGCGCAAGGCATTTTGCTCGTCTTCTGACAGGTTAAGCGCCGCACGGTCATAGACAGGCGGCTTGCCCATGTTCAGCTGCTTCTTGCGCTTGAGGTCAAGCTCGGTCGGTGTCTCGAATGCCTCGTAAAATCGACCCATCTCGCGCAGCTCTTTTGCTGCCTCATGGTACTTCTCGATGCGCAGCGACTGACGCTCCACACGGTCCCAATGCAGGCCAAGCCAATCCAGATCGCGCTTGATCCCGTCAACGTATTCTTCCTTAGAGCGGTTCGGATCAGTGTCGTCGATCCGCAGGATGAATTCGCCCCCCGCCTTGCGCGCGATGAGGTAGTTCATCAGCGCTGTGCGCAGGTTTCCAACGTGAATCCAGCCAGTCGGGGATGGGGCGAAACGTGTAATGGTTTTATCAGACATATATGCCTCCTGTTGCCGCGCTTGCTGGCACAGGTGCCGCTGTTTGTCCAGTTAGAGCAGCTTACAGCTTGCCCGAAAGGCGCAACCGCGCGAGTGCAAAGCCTAGATATTCTGTGCGAAACGAATGCCCACCTTCAAACAGACAAAACGCCAGCACCTCACCGCTTGGGTTACCCTGCTGGGAGCACTTCAACGCAGGCTTATCCATCTGTACCGCCACGCTAAAATCACCCAAATCAGAGTACATCGCCAGCGCCTCCGACACCTTTCCCTGACGGGTCGGCCCAATCGCCCGCCCGTCCAGCGGCACAGTGCCGTCCGCATCACCATGTATATGGATCAAGCTCTTGGCGGGTGCGGCGCAATCATCCTGCGGCTCAAGCTAGAACGTCCCCGAATAGGGCACAACCCCACGAACATATCTGGCCGCGCACAAGCAAGGTTCCACACCAACATACCGCCCGCACTAAACCCACTCGCCACCAGCCGCGCAGGATCAACGCCGAACTGCGCAGATGCATCTGCAATCACTGCCTCGATATAATCAAACTCAACAGCCCCAGTACTGTCAGGCGTGCGATGGGCATTGGGCAAATCCCATGTGCCATTGACGCCTTGCAACGCAATCAGCGCCAGCCCTTCGGCATGAACCATTTTGCGCAAACTACCGTTGCGCATTACTCCCGCCGCCGTGCCGCGGTACCCATGCGCCCAGATCACGGCACCCACAGGCGTCTCAACCCCCTCAGGCAGCGAGATGCGATAGTTGCTATCCCCAACCATACAGTCACTATCCGCCCCACAAGCATAAGCCATGGGCGACATCATCAGGATCAAACAAAAATATATATAAAGCATGCAGCAGTCTTGGGCCGCACGCCTCCAAGGCTCAAGTCAATTCTGCGTGCGCACGTGCAAACACACTAGCGGCGCGTGCCGCCCCCTCTGCGCAGCGCCAGCTCTGCATTGATGACCTTCGCCACCTCAGGCACCTGCACCTCGAACATCTGGAGGCTCAAATAAACCGATCCTTGCATTAGCTTGGCGCTCAATTGCGCCCATTTACGTTTGAAAAACGTGAACCGCCGGACATAGCTTTCATGATCTTTGGCATGGATCACCAAAAACAGCTCCCCACTGCTCTCGGCAGCTTCGGCAAAATCAATTTCATCCCATGTCAGCGGTGGATAGCGCCACGCGCGTACGCCCTCATGGGTTAACGACAACACTGGGGCGGATGCTAACGCACGGTAGAAAATAACGACGGTGCAGGCCCCAAAGAATAATGCAGCAGGTCCGCCCGTGAGCCACCCTACAGGACCACCAACAACCGCAAGACCAACAGCCGTCATACAAAGCGCTAGTACTCCCAAAACCAGCAAAGGCGCTTTAGCGGCAGCATAGTGGATCGGCAGATCAGCCATGACGCCGTCTCAACAGCGCAGAATTTTCGAAAATTCTGGGTGCCCTCAACTCGGATCACGCCAGCGGTTCGCGATCGGATACCGCCGATCAAGCCAAAACGCGCCCGGCGTCAGCCGTGGACCCGGTGCCGATTGAAAGCGTTTGTACTCAGAGATATAGACCAGATGCTCGATCTTCTTGGCCACATCACGGTCAAACCCCGCTGTTACACAGTCGTCAATTGATCCATCCCTATCGACCAGTATCTCTAGCATCGCGTCCAGCTCTGGATAGTCGGGCAAACTGTCGCTGTCCTTCTGGTCATCACGCAACTCGGCTGATGGCGCTTTGGTAATGATATTCTCGGGGATCACTGTACCCTTAGGTCCCATCATCCACTCCGCATGGTTCTCATTGCGCCAACGGCACGTCTCGAACACGCGCATTTTATACAAGTCTTTGATTGGGTTATACCCTCCCGCCATATCTCCATAGATCGTGGCATAGCCGACGGCCACTTCGGATTTATTCCCCGTCGTCAGCAACATCTCACCAAATTTATTGGATAGCGCCATTAACAGCAGCCCCCGCAGGCGGCTCTGGATATTCTCTTCAGTCAAGTCGGGCTTCGTACCCTCGAACAATGGCGCAAGCGTTTCCGCAATCGCATCACGCCCTTTTTTGATCGGGACATAATCATACCGCGCACCCAGCGCATTGGCGCAAGACTCCGCATCCTCCAGCGAGGCCTTGGAGGTATACTCTGACGGCAACATCACACAGCGCACATTTTCGGCGCCCAGCGCGTCCACCGCAATCGTTGCAACAATCGCAGAATCAATCCCGCCAGACATCCCCAGCAGCACCTTTTTAAATCCCGTCTTGCGCATGTAGTCGCGCAAACCCTGCACTATCACGCGGTAATCCTGCGCATAGGCATCCTGATGGACCGCTTTCAGTCCCTCGACAATGCGCCACCCCTCGGGCCCACGCTCCAAATCGACATGTTGCGTCACCGCATCAAAGGCCGGCATCTGAAACGCCAGCTTGCCCCCGGGGTTCAGACCAAAACTTGCCCCATCAAAAATCTGATCCTCCTGACCACCAACCATATTGAGGTAAATCAACGGCAGTTCCGTCTCGACCACACGGCTCACCATGTGGTTCATCCGCGTATCGAACTTTCCGCGATAATAAGGCGATCCATTAGGCACCAACAAAAACTCCGCACCCGTCTCGGCCAATGTCTCCGCCACATCTTCGTGCCACGCATCCTCGCAAATCGGGCTACCAATCCGCGTGTTGCCAACCGAATACGGACCACCCAGCGGCCCAGAATCAAATATGCGCACTTCGTCAAAAACCGCCTCATTCGGCAGATGATGCTTGAGGCTGCGCGATGCGATCTTACCGCCCTTGAGCACCAGATAAGCGTTATAAAGCTTACCATCCTCCACAATCGGCGCACCAATCGCAAGTGCGGGACCATCTGCACAGGCCAGAGCAAGCGTTTCAATATGCGTCATCACATCGCGTTGGAACGCTGGCTTCATCACCAGATCCTGCGCATTATAGCCCGCGATAAACATCTCGGGCAGCGCCACCAGATCGGCCCCCGCATCACCACCCTCGGCCCATGCCGCAGCAGCCTGCGCCGCATTGCCAGCCAAATCACCAACGGTCGGGTTCAACTGCCCCAGTGTAATGCGAAAACGATCTGCCATATCCAACCCTCTCAAACTTGGCCAATGATGTAGCAGATCATGCGCCCTTGGAAAGCACGCAATAGCTCATGAGGCAAAAGGTCGTTGCCCCTTGGCGTTGGCGTCATTAGGCTGAGCGCTGACTCGTTGGGCCAACCTGCCCACGCTTTTGAACAGGACCGCCATGACCCTTCGCACCCTGCTGCTCGCAGCCGCCATGACCCCTTTGATGTTTGCCCCTGCGCTCGCGCAAAACACCCAAGTGTTGAGCAAACAATATGACGATGGCGGCATCTATGAGGGCACGTTCAAAGACGGTCTTCAGCACGGCACAGGTACCTACACCCTCCCCAACGGCTATCAGTACTCTGGCCAGTGGGTCGAAGGTGAGATCAGAGGCACAGGCAACGCACGCTTCCCAAATGGCTCTGTCTATGAGGGCGAATTCGCCAAAGGCAAACCCGAAGGCATCGGTAAGATCACGATGGCCGATGGCGGCACCTATGAGGGAGAGTGGGAAGCAGGCACGATCATGGGTCAAGGTGTCGCGATCCACGCCAACGGTGAGCGCTTCGAGGGCAGCTTTCGCAATGGCAAACGCAATGGCAAAGGCGTGCTCGCCACGCCCGCTGGCTATGAATACAAGGGCGACTGGATTGACGGGCAGGCCACTGGACAGGCCGTGATCAAAGACGCCGAAGGCGCGATCTACGAGGGCACCGTGGTCAGTGGCGCACGCTCTGGTCAGGGTAAACTCACTCACCCCGAAGGATTCACCCTTGAGGGCACATGGGCGAACGGCCAACTCAACGGCAAAGGCACAATTACCCAAGCCAACGGCGACACCTATGTCGGTGATCTGATCGCAGGCCGCCGCGAAGGAATGGGCACCTCAACCACTGCTGCGGGCGACACATATGTTGGCTCATACCTTGATGACCAACGCCATGGCATCGGCACCTTTACAGGGGCAGACGGCTATAAATACGAGGGTGAGTGGGTCGAGGGTCGCGCTGAAGGCACAGGCACCGTTACTTACCCCGACGGCTCTGTGCAAACAGGCCTGTTCAAAGACAACCTCGCCAATGGCGCAGGCAGCATCACCTATCCCGACGGCTCCACCTATGTAGGCGATTGGGCCGCAGGCGTGATTGAGGGACAAGGCCGCGCAACCTACCACAATGGCATGGTCTATGAGGGCGGTTTTGTGGATGCCCGCAACGAGGGGCAAGGGACGCTGGATTATGGCGATGGCCGCTCTTATGTCGGCGGCTGGAAATCAGGATTGCGCCACGGCACAGGCACCGCAACTTATCCTGACAGCACCATATATGTCGGCGAATTTGTCGAGGGCCGCCGTGCAGGGATGGGTAAAATCACCATGGCCAGCGGCTTTGTCTATGAAGGACAATGGGCAAACGGCGAAATTGAAGGCACAGGCACCGCGACCTATACAAGCGGCGATGTCTATGTCGGCACTTTCAAGGATGGCAAACGCCAAGGCACAGGCACGATGACCTACGCCACGGGCGATCAGGCTTCGGGCGATTGGCAGGATGGTGCATTGGCTGAGCCCGCCGTAGCAGCCCCCGCAACAGAGACCACCGCAACAGACTAAGCGCTGCTCACGCCAAACTGCGCATCAAAAGCCGCGCCACCCGCACGACTAAACCGCACCACGCGGCTGCCCGCCTCCCGCTTTGCCCAGCCAAGGTGCTCTATCTGCACAAGCATCGCACGACCTAACCCACCCGCCAGATGCGTGCGCCGTGCACTCCAGTCCAGACAGGTCCGGCACACAGGCGCACGCGCCTTTTCCAACGCCGCCAGATCCACACCAAACTCTGTCACAAACGCCGCTCCCGCTGCGCTGAGTACCACATCCTCGCCGTCCTCGAGCAGATCACCCGGCGCCAGCATCGCATCATACATCGCGATCCCGCGTGCCCCTGCCAGATGGTTTTAGCAAACCCGCGCCTCGCGCAGGGCAGTATCCGCAGGTCCCGTGCGTGTCCGCAAGTGACCCTGTCCTGCCGCCAACCCCATCAGCGCCTCAAGCACCCCTGCCACTTCTGGACCACTCAACGAGATATACTTGTGCCGACCTGATTTGCGCACATGGGTTAGTCCACCTGCCTCCAGCTTGGCCAAATGTGCACTCGCCGTTTGCACCTTCACACCAGCCTCATGCGACAGTTTAGTGGCAGTCAATGCCTTCCCACTCATCAGCGCCCCAAGGATATTGGCACGCGCAGGATCACCAATCAGCGCTGCAATACGGGCAATATCAGGACCCTCTTTCATAATCTGCCTCTACAATTGATTTCATACTTCGACCGTAGGCGAAGCATACCCACCCCACAACAGGCTAAAAAGGGTCATCAACAACAAGGATCAAACTATGCTTACCTGTATCATCCGCCACCAAATCGACCCCACAAAAAAGGCACAGTTCGAACAATACGCCCGAAACTGGGGCCATGCGATCCCGCGCTGCGGTGCTGGTCTTGTGGGCTATTATGCCCCACATGAAGGGTCTTCGACACTGGCCTACGGTATCTACAACATCCCATCATTGGCGGAATACGAAGCTTACAGGCAACGCCTCGCTGCTGATCCTATTGGCCGCGAAAATTACGAGTTTGCCCAATCCGAGAAATTTCTCTTACGCGAGGACCGCACTTTTCTCACCCTCGCGTCCACTCCTCATGGAGAGCTGAAATGATCGCAGTTATTTTTGAGGTGATGCCCCACCCTGACCGCAAATCCGACTACCTCAATATGTCGGCCCTAATGCGGCCATTGGTAGACGAGATCGACGGCTTCATCTCGGTTGAACGGTTTCAGAGCCTGACAAACCCCGACAAACTCCTCTCCCTTTCCCTTTTCCGCGATGAGGAAGCGATACAGGACTGGCGACGTCTTACCAAACACCGCGCTGCGCAATCAGCAGGGCGTAGCGGCATGTTCACTGATTATCACCTGCGCATCGCCCATGTGGTGCGTGACTACGGACTGTTTGACCGCGATAAAGCGCCAAAAGATAGCACGGCGAAACATGGATAGCGCATTCGCTATTTGCTGCGTCTTTCCGGTGGCACTGCCAGCAAAGGCTGCGACGCTTTTTCAAACAGTAAGCGGCTCATCTGTGGTGGAGCATAGCAATGGCTACCGAAAATCGTCTCCCGCTGGGCAATGCTGTCACGCCGGATCAAAACCGCTGCACTGTCACTAAACCTTCTTCGGTAACCCGCGCCCGTTGTTCCACCAGCGAATCGGGTTATCACTTTTGGGGTTATACGCTGCACGGCTCGCCCAATCTTCACGCACATAAATCACAGGTTCTTCGTAGTGATGCACATACATGATCGCATCCATCACCCGCTCCAACACTCGCACGTCACGTGGTACCGAGATTTTCAGCGCCACGATCGAATAGCTCTCGGTCCCACCTGCTTTGAACCCCTTGAGGTGCAACGTCGTCGTAGACCCTGCTAGGCTGCGCTGTTTCCCAACCAACCCCAGACACGCTCGCATTGCGTCGGTAATTCCCATACTCAAGCGGATGCACTTCCATCACGGCATCCAGAATACGGTCAACATCCGCATGCAGCGTTTGAATTTCCAGCGTCCAAACGGGAACAGGGGAGCCCGATTCGGCGCGATAACTATTGAGGTCGTCCATGCGGCATCCTCCAGATTAACTCAGGGGAACCTCGCGTCAACTTAGTGCACTGCATAGTATACAACGCAACTTACGTTACTGCCCCTAACGTCAGGCTCAGATTTTCTGAGTACCACAGGGAGGCTGACGCCACTCCAACCCCATAGCAGCAGATCGCTCGCTTATGGTACGGCATGTTGTCTAAACCACTTCACCCGCATCCAATTTCGCCAAAACAGCAGCCCCATCCGCTAAAACCGTTGCGCGCTTTTCCTCATCCATGCGGTCCCATGTCCTGTACATATTTCCCATCCGCGCGTTGCCCGAGAAGCGCTCACGGTGACGGTCAAGAAAGTGCCAATAAAGCGTGTTGAACGGACACGCACCCTCACCTGTTTTCTGCGCGACCTTGTAGGCGCATCCCTTACAATAATCCGACATGCGATTTATGTAAGCACCTGAAGATACATAAGGTTTTGAGGCAATCACGCCCCCGTCCGCAAACTGACTCATTCCCACAACATTGGGCGCCTCGACCCATTCAAACGCATCTGCATAGACCTCAAGATACCAGTTCGAAACCTGAGACGGATCAATCCCCGCCAGCAACGCAAAGTTGCCCGTGACCATCAACCGCTGGATATGATGCGCATAAGCCTCGCGCGCCGTTTGCCCTATAGATCCCTCCATACACGCCATCTTGGTTTCACCACCCCAATACATCGCAGGCAAATCCCGATTTTGGTTCAGTGCGTTACGCTTTGCGTACTCCGGCCCCTCAAGGAAATAGATGCCCCGCACATACTCCCGCCAACCGATGATCTGGCGGATGAAACCCTCCACCGCGTTGATTGGCGCGTCACCCTTATCATACGCTTTCTCAGCCGCCTGACAGACCTCAAGCGGTTCCAACAAACCAATATTGAGGTAGGGCGAGATGATCGCATGAAACAGGAAATCCTCCCCCCGCAGCATAGCGTCCTGATAGTCCCCAAATGTGGGCAGGGAATGGGCTATGAAATGGTCCAAGGCTTCGAGCGCTTGGCTTCGCGTTGTCGCAAACCAGAACGGTCTCAGATCCCCGAAATGGTTCGCAAATTGCGTCTCGACCAGCCCCAAAACATCCCCTGTAACATTGTCAGGTTCAAACTTCAGCGGCCCTTTGGGATCAATACTGCCCGGTGCAGGTTTGCGGTTGTCATGGTCAAAATTCCATTGCCCACCCGCAGGTTTATCCCCGTCCATGAGCAGCCCTGTCTTGCGCCGCATATCACGATAAAAATACTCCATCCTCAAGGCCTTGCGCCCCTCGGCCCAATCCTCGAACTCCTTATGCGATGCCAAAAAGCGGTCGTCCTGCAAGATCACTGTCTTGATCGGCGCATGGGTCAGCTTGTTTATCAGCCGCCACTCCCCCGGCTCGGTACATATCACCTCCTGCGCCCCCGTTTGCTCGGCTCGTCGCAGCAATTCGCCCACGATAGACCCCGCATTATCGGTATAGTCCAGCTGCGCATAGGCAACCGTCCAGCCGTCCGCCTCCAACGCCGCTGCAAACTTGCGCATCGCACTGAAAATTAGCGCAATCTTCTTGGGGTGATGTTTGACGTACGTGGCTTCTTCCAACACTTCCGCCATCACCACTGTATCTGTCCCACGATCACCTTCGCGCAGGGCACTCAGTCCTTCGGTTAGTTGATCCCCAAGCACTAGAATAAGACGGCTCACCACACGACCTCCGCACCCGACCAGTCAAAAAATCCACCGGTTTGCCCAGCCTCCAAACTCTTCATCACATTTAACAAATTTTGTGCCGCTTCCGTTGCTGGCACCGCAGGATGCCGCGCCAAATACTTCGCAGTGAACGGCGTCTGCACCGTTCCGGGATGTAGCGATACACAGACCAACTCTTTGTGTGTTCTCGCTAACTCAATCGCAGTGGTATGCACGATCTGGTTCATTGCTGCCTTTGCCGCACGGTAGCTGGTCCACCCGCCAATTCGGTTATCTCCAATCGATCCCACCCGCGCCGTCAGCACCGCACACACACTGCGCCCTTTGCGCGGCAACAACCGCGCCGCATGCCGCAGCACCAAAGCAGGTCCAATCGCATTCACCGCAAATTGATCCGCCATAGCCTTCGCATTCACCGCACGGATGCTTTTCTCTGGCTCTACGCCATCAACCTCCAGCGCTCCCGATGCCACGATCAACCCGTCAAACGGACCATTTAGCGCAGACAAATGAGTCTCGACGCTTTCCTCGTCCGTAATATCGAATCCGTCGAAAGAGCGCGAAAGCTCCACAACTTCGGCACCCTGCCCGCATAACTCCACAGCCAATGCCCCACCAATTCCGCCTGAGGCGCCAATGATCAATACTCTGTCCATACCCGCCAGTTAGCGCCCCATACTTGCTATTCAACGCCATTCCTCGTCTTCAGTTCGCCCCAAGGCCATCATAAGTGGCCGATGCGCCAAGCCACCACAAAAGACTCCAATCCCCCTCTTCCCATCTGCAAAAGCCCCGTTATAACTGTTGGTATGAATACAACCGCACATAGCCCCCTTTCCGCGCAGACCTCTGCGCCAATGCTACGTGCACTCCTGCTGCTAGCCCGCCTCTGAGCGTGCCGAACAGGCGCGCCCGCTCAGAGGGATGTGCCGCGCGCCAAGAACAGCAGACAAAAGAAAGCCAAACATATGAGGACTAGCAAACAAGACCGCGTCTTGATCT